>NZ_JBFBJY010000005.1:0-199060 GCF_040702125.1 Kitasatospora sp. NPDC085895
GGTTGCGCGCCAACCCCCGCGTCATCAAGCGCAAGATGTCCAACTGGGCACTCAAGCGCACCGAGCACCTCAGCCCACCCCGACCCGACGTCCCCGCCGTCTCGCTGGTCGGGCCAACCAAAACCAGCCCGTCCAGGCGGAAAACAACCTAAATCACCGGTATTGCATCTAGTCCGGAGCCGACACGAGGGCCCGCCCGGCAGCACGCCGGGCGGGCCCTTCCGCGCGTCGGGGGCCGCTACAGCGCGCCCCTGCGCTGCAGCACGTTGTACGAGATCCAGCCCGGCAGCACCGGCAGCCAGAAGGTCAGCAGGCGGTACAGGAAGACCGCGGGGGTGGCGGCCGACGGCGGCACGTTGCCGACCGTCAGCGCACCGATCAGGGCGATCTCGACCGGGCCGATGCCGCCCGGGGTGGGGATCGCCGATCCGGCCGCGTTCGCGGTCAGGAAGACCACGGCCACCGCCGAGTAGCTCATCTCGCCGCCGAAGGCCCGTACCGAGGCGTACAGGCAGGCGGTGAACGACAGGGTCAGCAGCAGGATGCCGCCGAAGCCGGTGATCAGCTTGGACGGCGTCTGCATCAGGTCGAGCATCCGCGGCACCACGCCGAAGAACAGCGAGCGCACCCGGGTCACCACGAAGCGTCGCAGCGGCGCCACGGCCGCCACCACCAGGGCGAGCACCGCCGCCGACAGCACGCCGATGATCACCGCCCGGGAGGCGCCCAGATCGCCGTTCTTCTGCGTCCCGGTGATCAGGCCGAAGCTGAACAGCAGCAGCAGGTGCCCGCCGAGGCCGGCCAGCTGGGAGGCGCCGACGCTGGCGACCGCCTGCCCGGAGCGGATCCCGGCCTTCTGCAGGTAGCGGGTGTTGAGCGCGATGCCGCCGATCGCGGCGGGCGCGACCAGCTTCACGAAGGAGCCGGCGAGCTGGGCGGCGACCGTCCGTCCGAAGGGCAGCCGCTCCGGGACGAAGCCGGTGAGGCTCATCGCCGCGGCGCCGTAGGTCGCGGCGGCGGCGGCCAGCGCGAGGGCGGCCCAGCCCCAGTCCATCTGGGAGAGCTTGAGCTGGCCCGGCTGGATCGTGGTCAGCGCCAGGTAGGCGGCGAAGGTCAGCGCGATGACCATGATCAGGGTCTTCGGCTTGAGCCGTTCCAGCCTGGCCGGGGCGAGCGGGGCCTCCGGGGCGATCTGCAGGATCTGTCGGCGGATCCGGCTGAGCAGGTCCTCGCCGGCCGCCGCGATGTCCTCCTCGGCCTGTTCCTGGGTGCGCTCGCCGGCGGCGACCTGCTCCAGGGCGAGCGCCTGCGCGGCGGCCTTGCGCTCCTTGGTCATCCGCTGCAGGTCGATCCGGGTCGAGCGGCTCAGGCCGACCGGCTGCAGCAGCGGCAGCGCGGAGGCGACCCGGTCCGCGCCGAGCACCCGGTTGGCGACGTCCACCGAGCGCTCCGGGCCGACCCGTAGCGCGAAGGTGGTGAGCAGCTGGGCGATGTCGATCCGCAGCGTGAGGTCGCCGGCTGCGATGTCGCCGCCGGAGAGGTTCACCAGGCAGCCGGTCTTCTCGTCGACGACCAGCAGGGACTCGCCGGTGAGGCGGCGGTGGGCGATCCGGCGCTCGTGGAGCGCGGCGACGGACTCCCAGAGCGAGGCCATCAGGTCGTCGGTGATCTCGTCGTCGGCGAGCTCGTCGAGGGTGCGGCCGGCCACGTTCTCGTAGACCAGGATCGCGGCGTCCGGGCCGAGTTCGGAGGTGGCGACCAGCTGCGGGGCGCGAGCGCCCGAGGCGGCCGCCGCGTAGGCGATCAGGGCCTCCTGCTCCAGCGCCTGGCGCAGCGACTGCGGGCTGCGGCGCACCGCCACCGAACGCAGCCTTATCCGCCGCCACGCCCGGTAGAAGAAGCCGGAGGCCTGCTGCTCGCGGTCGATGATGTGGACGTCCAGCAGCGCGCCCTCGTACTGGGTGACCAGGTAGCGGCGGGTCTCGCCCGGGGCGTCGGGGGCGCGGTGCGCGCCGGACGGGGTGAAGCCGACCTTCCGCAGGCCGATCATCAGGTGCTTGCCGGTGGGCCGGATGTTCGGCGAACCGATCGCGTACAGCGTGCCGTACGCCACCGACCAGCCGATGAGCACGGTGAGCAGCAGCGACAGCGGGGTGGTGTAGCCGCTGATCAGCTCGGTGGCGCCGCTGAGGACGACCACCACCCACAGCGCCACCCGCCAGCGCGGCCGGCTCGACATGCCGACGGCCGTCATGTAGGCGATCACCGGCGCCAGGTAGCCGTGCACCGGGTCGGTGAGCGTCTCGGTGCCACCGGGCGGCACCTGGGTCAGGGCGTCCCGGATCGCCTGCGGCGCGCCCGCCGCGACCCACCAGTCGATGCCCAGCGAGACGCCGTAGGCCAGCACCGAGGCGAGCACGCCGTCGGCGACCCGCAGGCCGTCCCGCTTGATCAGCCGCTCGACCGCGAAGGCCAGCGGCACCGCGAGCACCGCCACGCTGGAGCCCAGCGCCGCGACGGTCGACAGCATGCCGGGCACCTTGTCGGCGTTGGACGAGATGTCCGTCTCGATGCCGGTGGTGGTCGACACGGCGACCTGGGCGAGCACGAAGACCGCGATGATGCCGAGCACGCCGGCCAGGAAGCGCAGCAGGTCGGACGGACGGTGGGCGCGGGCGGCGAGCAGCGGCTCGTCGACGGCCAGGTGCTCGCCGGTCGGCTCCTCGGACGCGGTCGTCCCGCCCCCCGTCCCGTGGCCGTCCTGCGCGTCGTCCTGCCCGTCCTTGCCCGGCGCCTGCCGCTGCGGCGAGACTGTCGGCGGTTCGGGTTCGGGCCCCGCAGACCGGTCGGTGGCGGACTCGTCGGAGCCCTTGTCCACGTTCACGTCTGCCGTCCCGGTCATCTGGTCTTGTCCTCGTATCCCCACGCACTGCCCCGAAGATGCTGCCATGCCGCGGCTCCTCGCGTGGGACAGGGGCCCGATCGGGCGCGGCGGATCGCCCGCAGGGGGCCCAGGAATCGACCGGATGGGGAGAAATGCCGCAGCAGTACGACACCACCTCCGACGACGGTGCGCTGCCGCCGTTCGCCGAGGCCGTGCTCGACCTCACCGAGCGCATCCCGCCCGGCCGGGTCATGACGTACGGCGACGTCGCCGAGTACCTCGGCCGGGGCGGCCCGCGCCAGGTGGGCCGGGTCATGTCACTGTACGGCGGCGGAGTGCCCTGGTGGCGGGTGATCCGGGCGGACGGCCGGCCGCTGCCCGGCCACGAGCACCGAGCCCTGCCCGAGTACCGGGCCGAGGGCACCCCGCTGCGCGAGGTCGGCGGCGAAATGCGGGTCGACCTGCGGCGCGCCCGCTGGGAGGGCGGCTGACCCGCACCGCCGGATCCGCCGAACCGGGTGCGCGGGCGGGGCATGTCGGTGCAGGATCGTAGGCTCGGTGGGGCCGCCCCCGTCCCCGACACCCCCGCCGGCCCGACGCCCGCACGGCCGCCGGCAGGACCGCCCGTCCGACCGGCCGCAGAACCGAAGCTCCGCCGCACGACCGCCTGGACCGCAGTGACCTCCCCTTTCCGCCTGGTGCGCAGCCCGCTCGCACAGCCCGCCCCGCCCGCCCTGGACGAGTTCCAGCGGGCGGTGGCCGAGCATGCCGGCGGGCCGCTGCTGGTCCTCGCCGGACCGGGCACCGGCAAGACCACCACCCTGGTCGAGGCGGTCGCCCGGCGGATCGCCGCCGGCACCGACCCCGACCGCATCCTCGTCCTCACCTTCAGCCGCAAGGCGGCCATGGAGCTCCGCGACCGGATGACCGCCCGGATCGGCGCCGCCGGAGCCGCCCCGCAGGCCACCACCTTCCACTCCTTCTGCTACGCCCTGCTCCGCGAGCACCAGGAGCAGGAGGACGCCGCCGAACCGCTGCGCCTGCTCTCCGGCCCCGAACAGGACGTCATGGTCCGCGAACTGCTCGCCGGCGGCGCCGAGGACGCCCGCGACGGCACCGGCCGCATCTCCTGGCCGCTCGACCTGCGCGCCTGCCTCACCACCCGCGGCTTCGCCGACGAGGTCCGCGCCGTGCTCGCCCGCAGCCGCGAGCTCGGCCTCGGCGAGGACGAACTGGCCCGCTTCGCCGAGGGCGTCCAGCGTCCCGACTGGGCCGCCGCCGCCCACTTCCTCGCCGACTACCTCGACGTCCTCGACCTGCGCGGCGTCCTCGACTACGCCGAACTCGTCCACCGCGCCGTCCTGCTCGCCGAACGCCCCGAGGCCGCCGAGCAGCTCGCCGCCCGCTACGACGTCGTCTTCGTGGACGAATACCAGGACACCGACCCCTCCCAGGTGCGGCTGCTGCGCCGGCTCGCCGGCGGCGGCCGCGACCTCGTCGCGGTCGGCGACCCCGACCAGTCGATCTACGCCTTCCGCGGCGCCGACATCAACGGCATCCTCGACTTCCCGGGGACCTTCCGGCAGGCCGACGGCCGGCCCGCCGAGGTCAAGGTGCTGCGGGTCTCCCGCCGCTCCGGCGCCGTCCTGCTCGCCGCCACCCGCGAACTCGCCCGCCGGATGCCGATGGGCCGGCTGCCCGCCGACAAGCTCGCCCAGCACCGCGCCCTGCTGCCCTCCCGCGAGGGCGGCCGGGTCGAGGTCTACACCTACCCGACCCCGGGCGCCGAACTCGACTCCGTCGCCGACCTGCTGCGCCGCGCCCACCTGGAGGACGGCGTCCCCTGGGGCGAGATGGCCGTCCTGGTCCGGGCCGGCGCCCGCTCCATCCCCGGCGTCCGGCGCGCCCTCTCCGCCGCCGGCGTGCCCCTGGAGATCGACGGCGACGACCTGCCGCTGCGCGAGGAACCCGCCGTCGCCCCGCTGCTGCTCGCCCTGCGCACCTGCGCCGACCCCCTCGACCGGCTCACCCCCGACCTCGCCCACACCCTGCTCACCGGCCCGCTCGGCGGCCTCGACGGCTCCGACCTGCGCCGGCTCGGCCGCGCCCTGCGCGAGGAGGAACGCGCCGCCCTCCGCGACAGCGGCGAGCAGGCCGCCGTCCGCCCCGCCGAGGAACTCCTCCGCGAGGCCCTCGTCGAGCCCGAGCGGCTCGTCGCCATGGAGCCGGCCGCCGCCCGCCGCGCCCGCGACCTCGGCACCCTGCTGCGCAAGGTCCGCGAACTGCTCACCGGCGGAGGCAGCGCCGAGGAGGCCCTCTGGCTGCTCTGGGACGGCAGCCGCCGCTGGCGCGAACGCCTGGAACGGGCCGCCCTGCGCGGCGGCGCCGCCGCCCGCAACGCCGACCGCGACCTCGACGCGATCTGCGCGCTCTTCGAGACCGCCGCCCGCGCCGAGGACCAGGCCGCCGGCCACCGCAGCGCCCCCGAGTTCCTGGCCGAACTGGAGGCCCAGGACATCGCCGCCGACACCCTCACCGTGCGCACCGTCCGCCCCGAGGCCGTCCGGCTGATGACCGCCCACCGCTCCAAGGGCCTGGAGTGGCGCCTCGTCGTCGTCGCCGGCGTCCAGGAGGGCCTGTGGCCCGACCTCCGCCGCCGCGGCTCCCTGCTGGAGGCCGACCGGATCGGCCGCGACGGCCTCGCCGAACCGCTCTCCCCGGCCGCTCTCCTCGGCGAGGAACGCCGCCTCTTCTACACCGCCGCCACCCGCGCCAAGGACCGGCTGATCGTCACCGCCGTCAAGGCCCCCGCCGAGGACGGCGACGAACCCTCCCGCTTCCTGCGCGAGCTCTACCGCGAGGAGCTCGACCCGCGCACCGGCAAGGTCCGCTCCCGCACCCCGCAGGTCACCGTCGCCGACATCACCCACCGCCCGCGCCGCCCGCTGGCCGTCGCCGCACTCGTCGCCGAACTCCGGGCCGTCACCCTCGACCCGGCCCGCCCGCCCGCGCTGCGCCGCGCCGCCGCCGAACGCCTCGCCCGGCTCGCCGAGGCCACCGACGAGGACGGCGCCCCGCTCGTCCCCGCCGCCCACCCCGACCGCTGGTGGGGCCTGCACGACCAGACCGCCGCCCCCGACCCGCTGCGCTCCCCGGACACCCCCGTCCGGCTCTCCGGAAGCGGCCTCGAACAACTCGACAGCTGCGCCCTCCAGTGGTTCCTCGACAAGGACGTCCGGGCCGCCGGCACCGCCAGCGCCGCCCAGGGCTTCGGCAACGTCCTGCACGCCCTCGCCGACGAGGTCGGCTCCGGCCGCACCCCCGCCGACCTCGCCGTCCTCATGGAACGCCTCGACACCGTCTGGGACGCCCTCGCCTTCGACGCCCCCTGGAAGTCCCACCAGGAGAAGACCGAGGCCCGCGCCGCCCTCGAACGCTTCCTGCACTGGCACGTCCTCGAACGCGGCCGCACCACCGTCGCCACCGAACACGGCTTCGACCTCACTCTCACCGTCGGCGGCGTCGCCGTCCGCATCCGCGGCTCCATGGACCGCATCGAGCAGGACGCCGGCGGCCGCGCCTACGTCGTCGACTTCAAGACCGGCAAGCAGATCCCCACCGAGAAGTCCCTCCCCGAGCACAAGCAGCTCGCCGTCTACCAGCTCGCCGTCCGCAACGGCGCCCTCGACGGGCTGCCCGGCGTCCCCGAGGGGATCGCCTCCGGCGGGGCCGAACTCGTCCACCTCCGCGAGCCCGGCAAGACCGACAAGGAAGCCCCCAAGGTCCAGCAGCAGGCCCCGTCCGACGGCGAACCCTGGATCGAGAACCTGCTCGCCGACGCCGCCGGCCGCGTCCTCGCCGAACGCTTCGTCCCCACCCAGGGGGACGGCTGCGGCCGCTGCGCCTTCCGCAGCAGCTGCTCCGCCCAGCGCGACGGCCGCCAACTGATCGAGTAGGGCCGAGCCGCTCAGGCGCGCGGGGAACTGCGCAATTCGGGTGTGGGCGACTGTGGGTACCACGGCGAGCCCTGATCTGTTTCGATCACCAGCCCCGGACTGCGCAGTTCCGCCCCCGGCCCTCGGCCGGGAGGTGCCCCCAGCGCCCCTCGGTGGACCGCTCTGTCGGCGGGGCCGGTTAGCGTTGGGGGGTGCGTTCCGTGCTCGACGACCCCGGCCAGTTGAAGGAACTGCTCGGCATCCCGTTCAACGCCGAGCAGATGCAGGCCATCGGTGCCCCGCTGGAGCCCGCCGTGATCGTGGCCGGCGCGGGCTCCGGCAAGACGACGGTGATGGCCGCCCGGGTGGTGTGGCTGGTCGGCTCGGGGGCGGTCGCGCCGGAGCAGGTGCTCGGCCTGACCTTCACCAACAAGGCGGCCGGTGAGCTCGCGGAGCGCGTCCGCACCGCCCTCCTCCGCGCCCGCGTCCTGGACCCGGACGACACCGAGTCCCTCGGCGAGCCGGAGATCTCGACGTACCACGCCTTCGCCGGCCGGCTGCTGAAGGAGCACGGCCTGCGCCTGGGCATAGAGCCGGACGTCCGGCTGCTCGCGGACGCGACCCGCTTCCAGCTGGCGGCCAAGGTGCTGCGTTCCGCCCGCGGCCCGTTCCCGGCGCTCACCGGCACCTTCTCGGCGCTGGTCGCCGACCTGATCGCACTGGACTCCGAACTCGCCGAGCACCTGGTGCAGCCCGAGCGGCTGCGCGCCTGGGACGAGGAGCTGCTGGACGGCCTGGCGACGGCGAAGCTGACCAACGAGGACCTGCGGGCCGTCCCGAAGGCCGCCCGGGCCCGCCAGGAGCTGCTGCACCTGGTGGAGGACTACCGGCGCCGCAAGCGGGCCGGCGGCCTGATGGACTTCGGCGACCAGATAGCCGCCTCGGCCCGGCTGGCGCAGGAGCGCCCGGAGGTGGGCCGGCTGCTGCGCGAGCAGTACCGGGTGGTGCTGCTCGACGAGTACCAGGACACCTCGGTGGCGCAGCGGCTGATGCTGGCCGGCCTGTTCGGCGCGGACGGCGGCGGCAGCGGCCACCCGGTGACCGCGGTCGGCGACCCCTGCCAGGCGATCTACGGCTGGCGCGGCGCCTCGGTGGCCAACCTGGACGACTTCCCGCTGCACTTCCCGCGCGAGGACGGCACCGCCTCGGCCCGCTACGCGCTGAGCGAGAACCGCCGCAGCGGCGGCCGGCTGCTGGCCTTCGCCAACCACCTGGCGGCCGACCTGCGGGCCATGCACGAGGGCGTGGAGGCGCTGCGCCCGGCCCCGGGGGCGGAGGCGGACGGCTTCGTGCGCTGCGCGCTGCTGCCGACGCACACCGAGGAGATCGACTGGCTGGCCGACCGGATCGCGCACCTGGTGCGCACCGGGACGGCGCCCGGCCGGATCGCGGTGCTCTGCCGGGGCGGTGCGGCCTTCCCCGACGTGCACGCGGCGCTGGTCGCCCGGGAGGTGCCGGTCGAGGTGGTGGGCCTCGGCGGTCTGCTGCAGCTGCCCGAGGTGGCGGACCTGGTGGCGGTCTGCGAGGTGCTGCAGGACCCGACGGCGAACGCCGCGCTGGTGCGGCTGCTGATCGGTCCGCGCTGGCGGATCGGCCCCCGCGACCTGGCGCTGCTGGGCCGCCGCGCCGCCGAGCTGGTGCGCACCGAGCGGCTGCAGGGCGATGCGCTGGCCGCGGCGGTGGCGGGCACCGACCCGACCGAGGTGGTGTCGCTGGCCGACGCCCTGGAGACCTTCCTGGAGGCGGAGCAGCCCGACGAGCTGCCGTTCTCGCCGGAGGCCCGGGTGCGGTTCGCCCGGCTGGCGCGGGAGGTCCGGGAGCTGCGGCGGGCGCTGGCCGAGCCGCTGATGGACGTGCTGCACCGGGTCCTCGCGGTGACCGGCCTGGAGGTCGAGCTGTCGGCCTCGCCGCACGCGCTGGCCGCCCGCCGCCGGGAGACGCTGCACGGCTTCCTGGACATCGCGGCCGGCTTCGCCGACCTGGACGGCGACCCGGGGCTCTCCGCCTTCCTGGCCTTCCTGCGGGCGGCGCAGGAGTACGAGCGGGGGCTGGACGCCGGGCTGCCCGGCGGCGAGGACACCGTGAAGGTGCTGACCGCGCACAAGTCCAAGGGCCTGGAGTGGGACGTCGTCGCGGTGCCGGGCCTGGTGAAGGGCGGTTTCCCGTCCGGCCAGGGCCGCGAGCGCTGGACGAGCACCCGCCGGGTGCTGCCGCACGCACTGCGCGGCGACGCCGACACGCTGCCCGGCGACCCGCCCTGGACGGCCAAGGGCATGGGCCTGTTCAAGAAGGAGATGGCCCACCACTCGGCGGTGGAGGAACTGCGGCTCGGCTACGTCGCCTTCACCCGCCCCCGGGAGCTGCTGCTCGCCTCCGGGCACTGGTGGGGGCCGAACCAGAAGCGCCGCCGCGGCCCGTCGGACTTCCTGGTCGAGCTGCGCGAGCACTGCGCGTCGCCGGGCAACGGCGAGGTCGAGGCGTGGGCGGAGGAGCCGCTGCCGGAGGCGGAGAACCCGGCGCTGGCCCGCTCGCTGGAGACGCCCTGGCCGCTGCCGCTGGACGCGGCCGCCCAGCGGGCCCGCCGCCGGGTGGCCGAGGTCGTCCGGCACCGGCTCGCCGGGGCGCCGCCGGCCGAGCCGGAGGAGATGGCTCCGGAGGACGCCCGGCTGGTCGCCTCCTGGGACCGGGACCTGGACGCACTGCTCGGCGAGCTGGCCCGGGCCAGGCGCTCCGTGCGCGAAGTGCCGTTGCCCGCCTCGCTCTCGGCCTCGCAGGTGATGCGGCTGGCCGCCGACCCGGACGGCTTCGCCCGGGAGCTCGCCCGGCCGATGCCCCGCCCGCCGCAGCCGGCCGCCCGCCGCGGCACGCGCTTCCACAGCTGGGTGCAGTCCCGTTTCGAGACGGAGGAACTGCTGCTCCTGGAGCCGGACGCGCTGCCCGGCGCCGACGAGGACGGCATCGAGGACGAGCGGGACCTCGCAGGCCTCAAGGAGGCGTTCCTGCGCAGCCCGTACGCGGACCGGGTGCCGTACCGGATCGAGGCGCCGTTCCAGCTGCTGCTGGCGGGACGCGTGGTGCGCGGCCGGATCGACGCGGTCTACCGGGAGCGTGACGGTGGCTCAGGGTCACCGCACCCCTGGCGCTACGAAGTGGTCGACTGGAAGACCCACCGCGAGGAGACCGCGGACCCCCTGCAGCTCGCCATCTACCGGCTGGCCTGGGCCGAGCGGGCGGGCGTCGAGCCGGAGCAGGTCAGTGCGGCGTTCCTGTACGTCCGCAGCGGCCGGGTCGTCAGACCCGCAGGACTTCCTGACCGAAAAGAGTTGACCAGGCTCCTGATCGGGAATAGTGAAGAATGAGTCACGCAGAGCATTCAAGCCGTCACGGGATCGTGCGAAATCTGTGCACTGTGCACTTTTCGCACCTATTGTGGGGTCGGTAACCGGTCAACCCCGTACTCCGGCCGCATGCGGGGGCCACAGCCCCCTGACCCTCCGTCATCACCGCAGGTGTCCCCTGGCACCGGCCACCTTCTGCTGGAGAGACCGACGTTGAGCGCGACCGGATGGATCAGAGACCGGCTCGCGGGGCCCGCCCCGGGGGCAGACCCGGGCACGGTGACGGGCACCTGGCCGAGAACCGCACTGGCGCTGCCGTTCATCGGCATGGCGCTGGTGGTCTCCCTGGACTTCTTCAGCAACACCGAGGTGACGGTCGAGCCCGCGCTCACCGCCGTCCCGGCGCTCGCCGCCGTCGTCAGCCGGCGCACCTGGTACCCGCTGCTCATCGGCGTGCTGACCGAGCTGGCCGCCTTCCTGATGGCCGGCTACAACGACGTGCTCGGCGAGTCGGTGCACAGCGCGACCGTCTTCGCGATCGCCCTGGTCGCCGGCATCGGCTGGGTCTCCACCACGCTGAGGCTCCGCCAGGAGCTCGCCCTCGCCGAGGCCCAGCTCGTCGCCGAGATCGCCCGCCGGGTGCTGCTGCGGCCCGTCCCCGACCGGGTGGGCAGCGTCCGCGCCGCCGTGCACTACGCGGCGGCGCACGCGCACGCCTCGATCGGCGGCGACCTCTACGAGGTGGTCAACACCCGGCACGGGGTGCGCGCGGTGGTCGGCGACGTCCGGGGCAAGGGCCTCGCCGCCGTGGAGACCGCCGCCGCGGTGCTCGGCGCCTTCCGCGAGGCCGCCCACCAGGAGGCCTCGCTGGACCGGGTCGCCGGCTGGCTCGCCGTCAGCCTCGACCGCGCCCTGCACGAGAACGACCACCCCGGCATCGAGGAGGAGTTCGTCACCCTCGTGCTGATCGGGATCCGCTCCGACGGCACCGCGGAGGTCGTCAACTGCGGACACCCCGCACCCGTCCTGCTGCGCGCCGGCGAGGGCGTCGCCCTGCTGGAGCCCGCCGAACCCGTCCCGCCGCTCGGCGTGCTCGACCCGGCGGACGTCCGGCCGCCCGTGCAGCGGCTGCCGCTGCGGCCCGGCGACCGGGTGCTGCTCTACACCGACGGCGTGATCGAGGCCCGGGACGGCGGCGGAGCGTTCTACCCGCTCACCGACCGGCTGCCGCACTGCGCGACCGGATGCCCGGTCGAGGTGCTGCGGAACGTGCACCAGGACGTGGTGCGGCACGTCGGGCACAAGCTCGGGGACGACGCGGCGATGCTCCTCCTCCAGTACGAGCCGGTCGGCCCGCACCTCCCCGTCCAGGGCGGCCGCCCCATGCTCGCCAAGGGCTCGGGGCGGGTCTAGCACCCCAGGGGCAAGTCGCCAGGCGCCCCTGAGGCGGTGGTGCCTTCTACAGGTCGACCTCGACGACGAGGGGGCGGTGGTCGGAGACGGTGGTGCGGGGGGCCGCGGCGGGGCCGACGGCGCTGCGGGGGACGCCGCCGCCGAGGACGTGGTCGAACTGCACGGCCGGCTTGTGGGACGGGTAGGTGGGGGTGCGCGCCAGGTCGTACCAGCCCTGCGGGCGGGGCCGCGGTTCGCGGACCCGGCGCCGTCGGCCGCCGTCCTGTTCGAGCCGGGTGCGGCGGGCGGCCCGGGCCTCGCGGACCCGTTCCCGGGCGGTGGTGCGGTCCAGTGCGGCGGCTCCGCCGAGCACCGTCCGCGGGACGGCCCCGATCAGGTTGAAGTCGCCGAGCACCAGGTAGGGCCGGGGCAGGTCGGCGATCCAGCGGCGGATCGCGGCCAGCTGCGAGACGTTCCAGCCGGGCACGAAGGACAGGTGCGCGGCGACCGCGGTGAACGGCCCGTGCCGGCCCTCGAGCACGGCGGCCAGCGCGGCCCGCGGCTCGTCCGGGACGGGGGTCAGCCCGCGGCGTCCGGCGACCCGCAGCGGCAGGCCGAACGGTGCCGGGGCGAACCGGCGGGCCCGCCAGTGCCGGACCGGAAGGCGGGTCAGCAGGGCGGTGCCGTAGGAGGGCAGGCCGGTGGCGGTGTCCACCTCGGCGGGGCCGTAGACCTGCAGCGAGGTCATCGCCGGGTCGGTCAGCCAGCCGGCCAGCGGTGCGGGTCTGCCGTGCAGGGCGGCGGCGAAGCGCCAGTCGGCGGCGCCCATCGCCTTGGCCGCGACGGCGGCCTGGTCGACCAGGCCGGAGCGCTCCTGGTGGCGGTCGACCTCCTGCAGGGCGAGGACGTCCGCGTCGAGCTCGGCGATCGCGTCGCCGAGCGGGGCGCCGGGCTCGGCCGGGTAGGGCAGCGGCGCCCCGTCGGCGGCGAGCGGCTGACCGTGGAGCAGGTTGAAGGTGGCGATGCGCAGCTGGCTCACATCCCCGACCGTACCCGCTGTCCGGCCCCGGACCGCCCGGTCGGGGGCGGCGGGGCTTGAGGCTCCGGGGCATACCGGGTATACATACTCGGTATGTCGATCCGTCATGGTCTCCTCGCCCTCCTCGACCAGGGCCCCCGGTACGGCTACCAGCTGCGCTCCGAGTTCGAGGCCCGCACCGGTGCGACCTGGCCGCTGAACGTCGGCCAGGTGTACACCACGCTGGGGCGCCTGGAGCGCGACGGGCTCGTGGAGCCCGCCGGCGAGGACGACGAGGGCCACCTCTTCTACGCCGTCACCGAGGCAGGACGCACGGAACTGCGCCAGTGGTTCGACTCCCCGGTGCCCCGGACCAATCCGCCCCGCGACGAACTCGCGATCAAGCTGGCGATGGCCGTCGGCGTCCCCGGCGTCGACGTCCAGGCCGTGGTGCAGTCCCAGCGCCGGCACAGCATGAAGGCCCTGCAGGACTACACCCGGCTCAAGGCCCAGGCGCTCACCGCGGGCGAGCAGCAGAACGACCTCGCCTGGCTGCTCGTCCTGGAGCAGCTGATCTTCCAGACCGAGGCGGAGATCCGCTGGCTGGACCACTGCGAGAGCCGTCTCGCCCAGCACGCCTCCCGATCCGTCCCGGCGCCCGCACCCGCGCCGCCCGCCACCACCACGGGCCGGTCGCGCCGGTCCCGCATCTGACCCACCACAGCAGGGGGAAGCATGAGCACCACCCACACCGAACCGCGGCCGCCCGTGCTGCACCTCGACCAGGTCAGCCGCGTGCACGGCCACGGCGCCGCCGAGGTGCACGCCCTGCGCGGCGTCGAACTGGTCGTCCACCCCGGCGAGCTGGTCGCCGTGATGGGCCCCTCCGGCTCCGGCAAGTCCACCCTGCTGACCCTGGCCGGCGGACTGGACAGCCCCACCTCCGGCCGCGTGCTGGTCGAGGGCGCCGTGCTCGGGGAGCTCTCCCGCAAGCAGCAGGCCCAGGTCCGGCGCCGTTCGGTCGGGTACGTCTTCCAGGACTACAACCTGATCCCGGCGCTCACCGCCGCCGAGAACATCTCCCTCCCGCGCGAGCTCGACGGCGTCTCCGGCCGGACGGCCCGCCGCGAGGCGCTCGCCGCACTGGAGGAGCTCGGCATCCCCGAGCTCGCCGACCGCTTCCCCGACGACATGTCCGGCGGCCAGCAGCAGCGCGTCGCCATCGCCCGCGCCCTGATCGGCGACCGCCGCCTCGTCCTCGCCGACGAGCCCACCGGCGCCCTCGACTCCACCACCGGCGAGGCCGTCCTCGCCGTGCTGCGCGCCCGCTGCGACGCCGGCGCCGCCGCCATGATGGTCACCCACGAGGCCCGGCACGCCGCCTGGGCGGACCGCGTGGTCTTCCTGCGCGACGGCCGGCTGGTCGACCAGAGCGTCAGCCGCGACGCGGCGAGCCTGCTGGTCACCGCCGCCACCAACAGCGTGAAGGGGCCGGGCGAGTGAGCCTCCGTTCCTGGCGGGCCGCG
Source organism: Kitasatospora sp. NPDC085895 (assembly GCF_040702125.1). Taxonomy (NCBI): domain Bacteria; kingdom Bacillati; phylum Actinomycetota; class Actinomycetes; order Kitasatosporales; family Streptomycetaceae; genus Kitasatospora; species Kitasatospora sp. NPDC085895. The sequence continues at coordinate 14,154 of NZ_JBFBJY010000005.1, forward strand.
ATGCGGATAGCCCGCCGCGACGCCATGCGGGCCAAGGGCCGCAGCGCCCTCGTCCTCGCCATGATCGCCCTGCCGGTGCTCGGCGTGGCCGGCGCCGACGTGATGTACCGCAGCGGCGAGCTGGAGCCCGCCGAGCAGGCCGTCCGCGTGATGGGCAGCGCCGACGGACTGCTGCACTCCTTCGGCCGCGGCACGATCGTGCTCCAGCCGCCGAACGCCGAGGAGGGCGGCTGGGGCGCCCCGGTGGAGGAGGGCAGGAAGCCCACCGCCGAGCAGGTCCGCAGCGCGAAGACCGATCCCGCGGTCCTCGCCAAGGAACTGCTGCCGCCGGGCACCGTGCTCGTCCCCTTCCCGATGGGCGAGAACGCCTCCGCCACCAGCAAGGAGGGCCGCCTCGGCGTCGACACCACCGAGGCCGACCTGACCGACCCGATCTGGCGCGGCCGGCTGAACGTCGTCGAGGGCCGGGCCCCGAGCGGCGCGCACGAGATCGCCGCCACCCGTGCCTTCCTCGACAAGTCCGGGCTGCACGTCGGCGACCGCACCGTGCTGCACGGCCTGGACGGCACGCCCTTCCACATCACCGCCGTCGCGGAGTTCCCCGGCGAGCTCGGGGCCGTCACCCTGATCGGCCGCCCGGGCGAGCTCGTCGCCCCGCTGCACGCCGCCAACCGCGGTGCCGACCGGAGCGACCGCTTCGGCGGCGACCGCTGGCTCGTCAAGCTGCCGCACGGCGCCGTCCTCGACTGGCCGAAGGTCCTGGAGCTCAACAAGTACGGCCTCGGGCTGACGTCGCGCACCGTGCTCACGGACCCGCCGCCGCGCGCCCAGGTGCCCTACTACGTCGACATGGACCAGCGCGGCTTCGGGGGCGTCGACACGGTCGGCCTGGTCGTCGTCGGCACCGTCGTCGGCATGGCGCTGCTGGAGATCGTGCTGCTCGCCGGCCCCGCCTTCGCGGTCGGCGCCCGCCGCTCGCGCCGCCAGCTCGGCCTGCTCGCCGCCGGCGGCGGAGACCGCTCGCACGTCCGGGCCGTGGTGCTCGGCGGCGGCCTGGTGCTCGGTCTGGCCGGCGCCGTGGTCGGCGTCGTCCTCGCCGTCGCCACCGTCGCGGTGCTCCGCCCGTGGGCGGAGGAGGCCGCCGGACAGCGCTTCGGCCACCTCGACCTGCAGCCGTTGGACCTGCTCTGCATCGCCCTGATCGGCCTGGTCACCGGCCTGCTCGCGGCGGTCGTCCCGGCCTTCCAGGCCGCCCGGACGGACGTCGTCGAGGCGCTCACCGGCCGCGGCTCCGTCCGGCCCCCGAGCCGCAGGCTCGCCGTCGTCGGCCTGGTGGTGGTCGGCATCGGTGCCGCGCTCGCCCTGCTCGGCACCTTCACCGGCGCCGCCGGTCGCACCCTCGGCACCCTCGGCGGATCGGCGCTCGCCGAACTCGGCATGATCGCCTGCACCCCGATGCTGGTCGGCCTGTTCGGCCGGCTCGGCCGCCACCTGCCGCTCAGCCCCCGCCTCGCGCTGCGCGACGCCGTCCGCCACCGCGGCCGCACCGCCCCCGCCGTCGCCGCCGTGATGGCCGCGGTCGCCGGCTCCGTCGCGGTCGGCATCTACACCGCCAGCTCCGACCTGGAGCAGCGGCAGCAGTACCGGGCCGAACTGCCCGCCGGGTCCGTCAGGCTGATGGCGGACCAGGGCCCGGGCACCGTCACGGCGGACCTGACCGCCCTGCGCTCCGCCGTCGAGCGGTCCATCCCCGACATCGGCCCGCGCGCCGACCCGCTGTCCACCCAGTACGGCAGCAACTGCCAGCAGCGGTCCTGCGGCTGGGTCGAGGTGTCCGTCCCCAAGGAACTGCGATGCCCCGTCCGGGACCCGGACGTCGAAAGCGCGAGCATGTCGACCGACGAGGTCCAGCGGATCCTCCGCGAGGACCGGCGCTGCGCCGACGAGCCGACCTACGGCAGCATGGCCGGCTACGTCCCGGCCGGCGACGCGACCGTGCTGCACAACATGTTCGGCGTGCGGGACGCGGCCGCCGAGCAGGCCCTCGCCGAGGGCAGGGCGGTGGTCTTCGACCGGAAGCTGATCAAGGACGGGAAGATCACCCTCGACCTGACCGTGGAGCAGACGGAGACCAAGGAGGACGTCCTCAGCCCCGAGCCGAGCGGCAAGCCCACCGTGCACCACGTCACCGTCGACGCCGTCTACACCGCGCCGGAGACGCCGGCCGCGCAGGCGCTGGTCAGCCCGGAGACCGCCAAGCGGCTCGGCCTGAGCACCCGTCCGGCCGGCAGCGTCTGGCGGCCGGCCGCGGCGCCCTCCGACGGCGCGGAGCAGAAGGCGTCCGCCGCGGTGGCCAAGCTGGACGACGGCGTCGCCGTCACGGTCGAGCGCGGCTACCGCTCGCAGCAGACCCTCACCGGGCTCGCCCTGACCGGCTTCGCCGGCGTGGTCGCCCTCGGCGCCGCCGGCATCGCGACCGGCCTCGCCGCCGCCGACTCGCAGCGCGACCTGGCCACCCTGGCCGCGGTCGGTGCCGCCGGCGGCATCCGGCGCCGGCTGTCCGGCTTCCAGTGCGGGGTGATCGCCGCGATGGGCACCGTGCTCGGCACGGTCTGCGGCGTGATCCCGGCGGTCGCCCTGCGCAAGATGGAGGCGTCCGCGGTCTACAACTCGCAGTACGGGATGATCAAGCCCGCCCAGGCCGTGATCGCCTTCCCGTGGACGGACCTCGCGGTCACCCTGGTCGGCCTGCCGCTGCTGGCCGTGGGGCTGGCGATGCTGTTCACCCGCTCCCGGCTGGTGCTCGGCCGCCGCACCGCCTGACCCGCCCCCACCCCGGTCACCTCCCGCCCCGTCCGGCGCGGGAGGTGACCGAGGTTACGGGCGGCTGCTGCACCGGGGCGGGGCGCGCACCCGTCCGGGCGAACTAAAGTCGTCCGTATGACGAAAACCCCGGACAGCGTCGTCCGCTCCTACATCGACGAGCACGAGCCCGCATTCCTGCGGGAACTCTCCGACTGGCTGAGCATCCCCTCCGTCTCCGCCGACCCGGACCGGGCCGGCGACGTCCGCCGCTCGGCCGAGTGGCTGGCCGGGGCGCTGCGCAGCACCGGCTTCCCGGTGGCCGAGGTGTGGGAGACCGGCGGGCTGCCCGCGGTGTTCGCCGAGTGGCCCTCCGGGGACGCGTCCGCGCCGACCGTGCTGGTCTACGGGCACCACGACGTGCAGCCGGCCGCGAAGGAGGACGGCTGGGAGACCGAGCCGTTCACCCCGACCGTGGTCGGCCGGCGGCTGTTCGCCCGCGGCGCGGCCGACGACAAGGGCCAGGTCTTCTTCCACACCCTCGGGGTGCGCGCCCACCTCGCGGCCACCGGCCGCACCGCCCCGGCGGTCAACCTCAAGCTGCTGATCGAGGGCGAGGAGGAGTCCGGCTCGCCGAACTTCGCCGCCCTGGTGCGCCGCGAGGCCGAGCGGCTCGCCGCCGACGTGGTGGTCATCTCGGACACCGGCATGTGGTCCGAGACCCAGCCGACCGTCTGCACCGGCATGCGCGGCCTGGCCGACTGTCAGATCGACTTCTTCGGCCCGGACACCGACATCCACTCCGGCTCGTTCGGCGGCGCCGTGCCCAACCCGGCCGAGGTGGCCGCCTCGCTGGCCGCCGCCCTGCACGACGCGGACCGCAGGGTCGCCGTCCCCGGCTTCTACGACGGGGTGGTCGAGCTGACCGACCGCGAGCGCGAGCTCTTCGCCGAGCTGCCCTTCGACGAGGCGCAGTGGCTGCGGGTCGCCAAGTCGTACGGCACCCAGGGCGAGGCCGGCTACTCCACCCTGGAGCGGATCTGGGCCCGCCCGACGGCCGAGGTCAACGGCGTCTGGGGCGGCTACACCGGGCCCGGCGGCAAGACGATCGTGCCGTCCGAGGCCCACCTCAAGCTCTCCTTCCGGCTGGTCGCCGGCCAGGAGGTGGAGAAGGTCCGGGAGGCCGTGCGCGCCTGGGTGGCCGAGCAGGTGCCGGAGGGCATCCGCTACGAGATCGCCTTCCCCGGCGCGACCCGGCCCTGTCTGACGCCGCTGGACCACCCGGCGCTGCAGGCGGTCGTCCGGGCCATGGGCCGGGCCTTCGAGCAGAAGGTCCTGTTCACCCGGGAGGGCGGCTCCGGCCCCGCCGCGGACCTGCAGGACGTGCTCGGGGCGCCGGTGCTGTTCCTGGGCATCTCGGTGCCCTCGGACGGCTGGCACTCCGTCAACGAGAAGGTGGAGCTGGACCTGCTGCGCAAAGGCGTCGAGACCTCGGCGTACCTGTGGGGCGAGCTGGCCGGGACCCGGCCGTGAGCCGGGTGACGACGATCCGGAAGATGCGACTTCGAACGGGGATGGACCGAGTTGAGCAGCGCGTCTGACACCAGGCACCTCGCCCTGGCCCGCGCCGGGGTGGACCGTGCCGCGCACCACCGGTTCGACGAGCCGTGGCTGGCCGCGGCCTGGAGCCACCCGACCACCAAGGTGCTGCCGATCGCCGGCGGCGAGGCCTTCGTGGTCGACACCGAGCTCGGCAGCGAGCTCGTCCTGCTGCCCTCGTTCGAGGCGCCGGACACCGGGGACCGCTTCTACCTCGGCACCGACGAGGACGGCGTCTCCTACTTCGCGCTGGCCGGCGAGAGCCTGCCGGGCCGGCTGGACGGCGACGCCCGCCCGGCCGGGCTGCGCGAGGTCGGCGCCTCGCTCTCGGACCGGGACGCCGGGCTGCTGGTGCACGCCGTCGCCCTGGAGCACTGGCACCGGCTGCACAGCTTCTGCTCGCGCTGCGGCCACCGCACCGAGAAGGCCGGCGCCGGGCACGTCCGCCGGTGCACCTCCTGCGCGGCCGAGCACTACCCGCGCACCGACCCGGCGGTGATCATGCTGATCACCGACGAGCAGGACCGCTGCCTGCTGGGGCGTCAGGCGATCTGGCCGGAGGGCCGCTGGTCCACGCTGGCCGGCTTCGTCGAGCCGGGCGAGTCGATCGAGCAGGCGGTCGCCCGCGAGGTCTTCGAGGAGGCCGGCGTGCGGGTGTCCGACGTCGAGTACGTGGCGAGCCAGCCCTGGCCGTTCCCGTCCAGCCTGATGCTGGGTTTCGTCGGCCGGGCCGACCCGGCCGGCACCGCGATCACCGTGGACGGCGAGGAACTCGCCGAGGCCCGCTGGTTCTCCCGCGAGGAGCTGGCGGCGGGCATGGCGGCGGGCGAGATCCTGCCGCCGTCCGGGATCTCGATCGCCCGGCACCTGGTCGAGCTCTGGTACGGCGAGCCGCTGCCGGCGGCGGCCCGCTGGTAGGCCGACGGCCCCCGGGTGACGTGCCCCGGTGACGCGCCGGGGTCACTGCCCGGAAAGGGGCGTGCGGACATTGTTCGCGCGCCCCTTTCTGCTTCCGAATCCATTTTCTTTCATTCGGCTTCCGTTCCGGCGGCAATATTCGTACGGAGTCCGACCGAAGCCGTTCGGACCGGCGCCCACCTGCGGCGGAGTGCGCCCGTGTGCGCGGTTCGCGCCCGGTCGAAACCTCCGGACGGCGTTCTTGGCCCGTTTCCCTGAAATGCAGGAACCCGGCTGACTACATTCACCGGTGTGACGATCCCCCGAGCCGGAGTGCCCGCCCCCAAGTACCAGCGCCTCGCCGCCGACCTGCGCCGCCGGATCGAGGCCGGCGAATGGCAGGGCGGGGCGCAGCTGCCCGTCGAGACCGAGTTGGAGCACCACTACGGCGTCGCCCGCAACACCGTGCGCCTCGCGGTCGACGTCCTGGTCAACGAGGGGCGGCTGGTCCGTCTCCAGGGCAAGGGCACCTACCTGAAGCAGCAGCCGATGCTGGACCACCGGGCCTTCGGGCCGCCGCGGCAGGCCGCCGGCCCCCAGGACTGCCTGGCCGCCCCCTCCGAGGTCTACGCCGAGGAGGCCCTGGCCGCCGGCCGCCGGCTCACCTGCGACTTCGAGATGCTCGTGGTGCGCGCCCGCGCCGACATCGCCGAACTGCTCGGCATGCTGCCCGGGGAGGCCGTGGTCGTCCGCCGGCAGCTGCGGCTCACCGACCGCGAGCCGTACTCGATCGAGGAGAGCCACTACCGGGCGGGCCTCGCCGCGGGGACGCCGCTGATGGAGCCGGAGCCGGTGCCCGGCGGCGACGAGACGGTGCTCGCCGCGATCGGGCGCTGCGAGTCCGCCGCCGCCGACCGGTTGGTGGCCCGGATGCCGGGGCCGGAGGAGGCCGCCTGGTTCGAGGTCGGCCCCGGGGTGCCGCTGCTGGTGCAGACCCGCGTCACCAGCGACACCCGCGGGCCCGTCCGGGTGGTCGAGACCCGCTACGCGGCCGACCGCTGCCGGCTGCTCTACGGACTCGGCACGGCGCAGGCCGGCTCGATGGCGCCCGCCCGTACGGCGGCAGGCGTCTCCTGACCGGCCCGGGCGTCCGGACGGAACGCGGCCCGACCGGCCCGGAACGCGGCCCGGCCACGGCGGAGGGTCTCCGCCGGGGCCGGGCCGGGACGCGTGCGGTGCGCCCCTGCGTTCCGGTGCGCCGTCAGCCGGCCAGCGCCGCCTGGACCTGGCGCAGGCTCGGGTTGGTCATCACGACCTGCTCGCCGCCGCTCTTCGGCTCGACCAGCACGGTCGGCACGGTCTGGTTGCCGTTGTTCACCGACTCCACGAAGCTCGCCGAGGCCGGGTCCAGCTCGATGTTGATCTCGGTGTAGGAAATGCCCTCGCGCTCAAGCTGGCTCTTGAGGCGGTTGCAGTACCCGCACCAGGTCGTGCTGTACATCGTGACGGTGCCGGACATGGCGGCGTGCTCCTTCGGGGAGGGGGCGTACGGTCAGGGATCCCAACGCCCGACGTGCATCCGTCATTCCGCACGCGCCCGGCGCGTGCGGAAGGCCACACGCCGGGCGGCGGACCGATCGTCGCACCGCGGCGGCCGGCCGCGGCGCCGCGGCCTGTGGAGAACCCGGCCGCTGTCACCGCCGGCTGCCAGGATGTGCGGTCCGGTCCGCACCGCCCGCCGGGCTGAGAGGATGGTAGCCATGCAGGAAGAGCTCTCGGGCATGTCCGGCCCGTACGACCCGTACGACTCCTACGGCGCCGCCCCCGCCGGCGCCGACGCGGTGCTCGCCGGACTCGACCCCGAGCAGCGCGCCGTCGCCACCGCCCTCACCGGGCCCGTCTGCGTGCTCGCGGGCGCAGGCACCGGCAAGACCCGGGCGATCACCCACCGGATCGCCTACGGCGTGCGCAGCGGCGTCTACCAGCCCCAGCAGGTCCTCGCCGTCACCTTCACCGCCCGCGCCGCGGGCGAGATGCGCGGGCGGCTGCGCCAGCTCGGCGCGGACGGCGTGCAGGCCCGCACCTTCCACTCGGCGGCGCTGCGCCAGCTCCAGTACTTCTGGCCGCGGGCGGTCGGCGGCGAGGTGCCGCGGCTGCTGGAGCGCAAGGTCCAGCTGGTCGCCGAGGCCGCCGCCCGCACCGGCCTGCGGGTGCAGCGCACCGAGCTGCGCGACCTCACCGGCGAGATCGAGTGGTGCAAGGTCACCCAGATCGTGCCGGACGACTACCCGGCCGCCGTCGCCAAGACCGGCCGCGAGGCCCCGCGCGACCCGGCCGAGATCGCCCGGGTCTACGCGACGTACGAGCAGACCAAGCGCGACCGCGGGGTGATCGACTTCGAGGACGTGCTGCTGCTGACCGCCGCGATCCTGGAGGACCGGCCGGAGATCGCCGAGCGGGTCCGCGCCCAGTACCGGCACTTCACCGTGGACGAGTACCAGGACGTCTCCCCGCTCCAGCAGCGCCTGCTGGACCAGTGGACGGCCGGCGGCGCCAGCCTCTGCGTGGTCGGCGACGCCAGCCAGACCATCTACTCCTTCACCGGCGCGACCCCCGAGTACCTGCTGCACTTCCGCACCCGGCACCCGGACGCCACCGTGGTGAAGCTGGTGCGCGACTACCGCTCCAGCCCGCAGGTGGTGCACCTCGCCAACGGGCTGCTCGCCCAGGCCCGCGGACAGGCCGCCCAGCACCGGCTGGAGCTGGTCTCGCAGCGCGAGGCCGGGCCCGAGCCGGAGTACACGGAGTACCCGGACGAGCCGACCGAGGCGGAGTCGACCGCGCACCGCATCCGCAAGCTGCTGGACGGCGGGGTGCGGGCCAGCGAGATCGCCGTGCTGTTCCGCACCAACGGCCAGTCCGAGGTCTACGAGCAGGCCCTCTCCGACCTCGGCCTGCCCTACCAGCTGAAGGGCGCCGAGCGGTTCTTCGAGCGGCCCGAGGTCCGCGAGGCCGGCGTGCTGCTCAAGGGCGCGGCCCGGGCCGCCTCCGACCCGCTGACCGCCGACGAGCCCGACCTGGCCGGCCAGGTCCGCGCGGTGCTCGCGACCCGCGGCTTCACCGCCGCCCCGCCGGCCGGCTCCGGCGCCGTCCGCGAGCGCTGGGAGTCGCTGGCCGCGCTCGTCCGGCTCGCCGAGGAGTTCGAGGCCGGCCGCCGCCGGGCGGGGGAGAGCACCGACCTCGCCGCCTACGTCGCCGAGCTCGACGCCCGGGCCGCGGCCCAGCACGCCCCCGCCGTCGAGGGCGTCACGCTGGCCTCGCTGCACGCCGCGAAGGGCCTGGAGTGGGACGCCGTCTTCCTCGTCGGCCTCAGCGAGGGCACCCTGCCGATCATCTACGCCAAGACCGACGAGCAGATCGAGGAGGAGCGCCGGCTGCTCTACGTGGGCGTGACCCGCGCACGGCAGCACCTGTCGCTCTCCTGGGCGCTCTCGCGCTCCCCGGGCGGCCGGGCGAGCCGCCGCCCCACCCGCTTCCTGGACGGCCTGCGGCCCGGCTCCGGCACCGCCCGGGCCGGCTCCCGCGGCGGGCGGGGCGGCGTCGAGCACGGGGAGTCCCGGGCCTCCCGCCGCGCCCCGCGCGGGCCGGTCACCTGCCGGGTCTGCGGCCGCACCCTCACCGAGGCGGTCGAGCGCAAGCTGCGCCGCTGCGAGGGCTGCCCCTCCTCGATGGACGAGGCCCTGTACGAGCGGCTGCGCGCCTGGCGGGCCGCCCAGGCGAAGAAGCAGGGCGCGCCGGCGTACGTGGTGTTCACCGACGCGACCCTGATGGCGATCGCCGAGGACGTCCCGGCGGACGAGCGCGAACTGTCCCGGATCTCCGGGGTGGGCGCCATGAAACTGGACAAGTACGGCGCCGCTGTGCTGTCGTTGTGCGCGGGGGAAGAGCTCGTGGACGTGGTCGCCGATGAGGCCGCGGACGGGCTCGTGGGGGAGCCGACCGAGCCGGCCTGAGCCGCTCGCGGAGATCACTCCGGAACTCGCCGGAAAAATAGTTTGCGCCCCGTACGCCGCGCGCAATAGCCTGCCGGAGCGGTCAAGGGGACGAGATCGCAAGGCCGTGGAAGGTCACCTTCCGCGTGCCGTTCGAGCATGGCCGGGGTCCGCAAGGATCCGCCGGCCACCACAGCTCCACACAGCAGCACCACGCATCACAGAGCATCACAGAGCATCACAGAGCTTCACCAGCAGGACCGACCAACATCCGAACACCGGGGCCCGGGGGACTGGGCACCGCGAGACGCCGAGAGGAGGCGAAGACAGTGGGAACCACGAAGATGATCACCAAACTGACTGGCCAGACCGTTTTCGCCATGCCCGCGTGCGCTCCCTCGATGTTCGGCACCCGTGGCACTTCGACCGCCGCCTCGCGTCTGCGCGGCGTGGTCGTTCTGGCCGAAAACGGGCTGGGTCTCCAGGGCACCGATGTCTCCGTTGTCAGTGGCTCCGGCTTCACTGGCCTCGGCGGCGCCGATTCCTTCGAGACGGGTCTGTCCCGTGACTGGGCGATCTTCGGCGGCGGCCTCGAGCTGCGCGACGAGCGACCGACCCAGGCACCGAAGGCAGTGGCAGTGGCAGCCATGCATGGCGGCTATGTGCGCGTCTCCGGTGCCGGAGCAGCCAAGCAGGACGAGCAGCTGATCAACCAGGCCCAGGCCGCCCACACGGGCGCCCAGGCCATCCGGATGAGGGCCTTCCGCGGCCCAGCACCCTGGAGTGAACGAACCTGAGTCAGCCTCAGGTCGGTCTCCAGGGCCGCGGAACCCGTCACCACCGGGATCCGCGGCCCTTCTGTTTTGTCCGGTACGTCAAGACGAACCCAGGTCCTCCGGGACCTCCGGTCCGGCCCACCAGCCGCCAGGACCGGAACCACTGAGAAAAGACGAGGAAGAAGTGTCCACGGTCATCACACCGCCCCTCCCGTCCGTACCGACAGACAAGTTCACCAAGGCCGACCAGGCCGACCCCCCGGAGGTTTCCCTGATGCAGCAGCTCAACTCGCTCGACGAGGCCGACGCCCTCGGCCGCACCATCCCGTGCCGCGCCTTCGACCCGGAGGTGTTCTTCGCCGAGACACCGGCGGACGTCGAGTACGCCAAGTCCCTCTGCGGCACCTGCCCGGTGAAGGAGGCCTGCCTGGCCGGCGCGCTGGAGCGGCGCGAGCCGTGGGGCGTCTGGGGCGGCGAGCTCTTCGTGCAGGGCGTGGTCGTGGCCCGCAAGCGTCCGCGGGGCCGTCCGCGCAAGACCGAGGTCATGGCGTGATCACCGCCGACATGTCCTCCGGTCACGGAACCGCAGGAGTCCGACGGGGAGAGCAGCCCCCGCAGGACAACTCCCTGCGCCGCTCCGTACGCATCGCCGCCGCCAAGACCGATGCCCGAGCCCACCGCCCCTTCCCGAGCACGCACCACGAGCAGGACCACCACATGACCCCCGTCGCCGATCACACCGCCAGCTTCGAGCAGAACGCCGAACTCCAGATCCGGAACAGGAACTTCGACATGCATCTCCTCCAGGAATCCCTGGCCCGCGCCCATATGCACGAACGCATCCGCGAGGCCGAGCGCCAACGCCTCGGCGCGCGCGTCGCACGGGCCGTCCGCCTCCGGCGGAAGGCCGAGATCGCCTCGCTGCGCGCCCGCAGGGCGCTTGCCGCCGCCCTGATGTGACGGACCGTCGCCCCACCCCCGGGACCCCCGATCCCGGGAACGGCGCGGCCCGTCCATGGACCAGGCAGAACACGACGAACGACGGCCGCCCCCCTGCGGAAGGGGGCGGCCGTCGCCGTTCGCGGGTGCGGACGCGGCGCGTGGGCGCGTCCTGCGGTGCGTCAGTCGGTGAAGCCCGGCAGCCAGGCGGTCAGTTCCTCGTGCATCCGCACGGTCGCGCCCAGCTGGCAGAGCACGCCGATCGTGCTCAGCGTCACCCGGTGGATCAGCAGGTACGACGGCGGCAGGTTGAGCTGCTTGCCGAGGTTGTAGGCGGGAGAGCGGGGATCGGCGATCCGGGCCGCCTGCGCGCGCATCCAGTCCCGGGTGAAGGTGAACTCCTCGACCCGGGTCGGCTCGATGATCGGCAGCAGGTAGTCCAGCACCGCGTCCGGGTCCAGCGTGATGGTGGGCCGGACGAAGCCCTCCTGGCGGAGCAGGTCGTAGACGGCGCCGGCCTCCCCGGCCAGGGCGAGCCGCAGCGAGGTGCCGATCGGCTCCGGCAGCCCGCCCGGCAGCCGGTCCACCGTGCCGAAGTCGAGGACGCCGAGCCGCCGCTCCTCCACCGGGCCGCCGTCGCCCAGCAGCCTGAAGTTGCCCGGGTGCGGGTCGGCGTGCAGCAGGCCGGTGCGGCTCGGCCCGGCGAACAGGAAGCGGGCCAGCAGCTGGCCGGCCCGGTCCCGCTCCTCCGGCGAGCCCGAGGCGATCACCCGGGCCAGCGGCGTGCCGTCCATCCACTCGGTGACCAGCACCTGCCCGGACCGGTCGACCACCTGCGGCACGGCGATGTCCGGGTCGTCGGCGAACTCGACCGCGTGGGCCCGCTGGGCCTCGGCCTCCAGGCCGTAGTCCAGCTCCTCCGCGACCCGCGCCCGCATCTCGGCGATCAGCGGCTTCATGTCCATCCCGGGGATCAGCGGGCCCAGCACCCGGGCGAGCCGGGCCAGCTGGCCGAGGTCGCTGAGCAGGGCGTCCCCGGCGCCCGGGTACTGCACCTTGACGGCGACCGACCGGCCGTCGTGCCAGACCGCACGGTGCACCTGGCCGATGGACGCCGCGGCGGCCGGCCGGTCGTCGAAGCTGCGGAACCTGTCCCGCCAGTCCGCGCCGATCTGCTCCGCCATCACCCGGTGCACGGTGGCCGCCGGCATCGCCGGGGCCGAGTCCTGGAGCTTCGTCAGCGCGGCCCGGTAGGGGCCAGCCACGTCCTCCGGCAGCGCCGACTCGAAGACGGACAGTGCCTGGCCGAACTTCATGGCGCCGCCCTTGAGCTGACCGAGCGTCGAGAACAGCTGCTCGGCGGTGCGCTGCTGGAGTTCGGCGGTGACCTCCTCGGCCGGTCGGCCGCCCAGCCGCTTGCCCAGCCCGAGCGTGGCACGGGTGGCGAAGCCGAGCGGCAGCGCCGCCAGCCGCGCCGTCCGCGTCACGGCCTTGCGCGGAAGATCGCTCACTCCGGGGCCTCCCAGTCGGATCGCGCCCGCCGGGGCGGCCCGGTGCGGAGCACCGGACACGGCCTGCCGCCGGGCAGTGGTCACCACGCCATTGTGCCCGCTCGGCACCCCGGATCCGGCGAATCATCCGGACTGGCATTCGGGCGCGCAACCGGAGGGGGAGGCGCGCCCGGCACGATTCACCCCCATGGCCCACCGGAGGGCCGTCGGGGGCGGGCCGGCCGCACGGGTTCACCCGCCCGGGGGAGGCCCCGGCGGACTGCCCGGGCGACCGGCCGCCCGAACGAGGGACCGGCCCGCCGGGGGAGTCGTCCGGACGGAGAGCCCCGTCCGGACGGGGAGCCGGCCGATCGGGGAGCCGTCCGAGGTGTGCGTGGGATCCGGTCGCGGGTGCAGGCCCGGACGAATGCCGCCCCTGGGAGGTGCCGGTCGCGGTCGGAGCCGTCCGGACGGCCGCGGGAGCGGTCATGTCCCGCCCCGGCCCGCCCCCGAGCACGCGCCCGCACCCGGGACGGCCAGCGGTGGCCGTCCGCCCGGCCACTGGCACCCGCAGGAGGGGTGGGCGGGCAGCCTCAGCCGCCGCACCATGCCGTCCGCCGCGGAGAGCTCGCACCAGCCGTCCACGCTCGGCGGCAGCACCCCGTCCAGGAAGAGCTGCGCGTGCAGCGCGGCCAGCCCGGCGACCGCGGTGGCCAGCGCGCTGTCGCAGGCGGGGCGGCGGACCGGGCCCGCGCCGGTGCCCTCCAGCTGGGCCAACAGCCCGGGCCAGCCCTCGTCCTCGTCGGCCCGGGTGAGCGCGGCGCAGCCGCCGCACGCGGACGACCCGGGCACCACCAGCGGCCCGACCACGCCCAGGTGTTCCAGCACGCCCACGTAGAGGTGCGGCACGCCCGCCCGGGCCAGCTCGTGCGCCTCCACGGCACGGCCCGTCCAGGCACCGGCGCCGTCGCGGGGCGCCAGGACGACCAGGGCGGGCGGCCCGGCCGCGACCGGGGCGGGGCGGTGCCGCTCGGCCGGGGCCGCCGCGGCGGCCCGCAGCACGGCCTCCCGGGCCGCGGTGCTGCGCAGCCGTCCGACGTCGGTGGGCGGGATCCCGGCGGGGGAGCAGTCCCCCGGTTCGACCCGGCCGCCGTCGGCCACCGTCACGGCGCCGATGCCGCCCGCCGCCAGGACGGCGGCCAGCGCCGCCCCGACCCGTCCGGCACCGCGGACCTCCACCCGGGCCCGCCGGCGGGCGGCGAGCACCTCGGCGGCCTCGCCCGGCTCGGGGTGGACGAGGGAGAGGCCCGCCGCATCCGGCCCCAGGACCTCCCGCTGCGGCTGCGGGAAGCCCTCCAGCGCCCTCGCGAGGGCCTCGGCGTCGTCCAGCAGCTCGCCGTCGGCCAGCGAGTCGAGCAGGGCCCGTGCCAGGCCGGGGTCGAGGCCGAGCCGCTCGCCGGCCGCGAGCAGCTCCGGGGTGTCGCGGGTGCCGTCCACGAGGTCGAGGAAGGCCGCGACGGCGGCGTCGGCCTGCTCGACCAGCCGGGCGTACCGGCGGACGGTGCCGAACTGGAGGGTCAGCTCGTCCCGCCTGAGGCGGGCGAGTCCGGGCTTGAGCATCGGGCGCATGGGCGTCACTCCGGTGCGGGCGTGCGGGCGGACGGTGGAGGCGAACGGATGCGGCGGGGTGCGGGCGCGGGAGGGGCGCCGGGGCCAGGTGGGTGACCCCGCCGACAGCAGGATGCCCGAGGCGGCACAGGCCCGTGAAACATGTTGTCCACAGGCCCGGTCGGCTTGTACGACCATCTGTGCGTACACCCTGTGGACAACTTCCGTTCGCCCGGTGTGCGCCGACCCTGCACCCGGCCGGCGGCCCCGACGGCACCGATCTGTCCGACCCTGCGGGTAACGTCGGGTGTCATGGCGGCCGAACCGGACACCCGATCCCCCTCGCCGCGCCGGCGTACCCGGGCCGCCTCCGGGTCCGGCGCCGCGGCCGCGGGTGCGCACGGGCGCACCCGGCAGGCGGAGCCCCCCGAGCAGCAGGGGACGGCCCCCGGACCGTCCGCCGAGCCGGCCGCCGAGCCGTCCACGGCGCTCTCCGGGGCTCCGCCGGCGGTCGACCGGTCGACGGTCGAGGTCCGCCGCAGCACCCGCCGCAGCCGCACCGTCTCCGCGTACCGCGAGGGCGACCGCACGGTCGTGCTGATCCCGGCCCGGATGTCCAAGGCCGAGGAGCAGCGCTGGGTCTCGCAGATGGTCGAGCGGCTCGCCCGCCAGGAGAGCCGCCGCACCCTCGGCGACGACGCGCTGGAGGCCCGCGCCCGGGACCTCTCGGCGGAGTACCTGGGCGGCCGGGCGGTGCCGCGCCGGGTCCGCTGGGTCACCAACCAGAACTCCCGCTGGGGCTCCTGCACCCCGGCCGAGGGCTCGATCCGGCTCTCCCACCGGCTGCAGGGCATGCCCGGCTACGTGGTCGACTACGTGCTGCTGCACGAGCTGGCGCACCTGCTGGTGGCGGACCACGGCCCGCGGTTCTGGGCGCTGCTGGAGGCCTACCCGCGCACCGAGCGGGCCCGCGGCTACCTGGAGGGGGTGGCCGCCGCCGGCCGGCTGCCGCACCTGCCGGGCGCCCGCGGGGGCACCGCCGGGGACGCCGCCGCCGGAGGGCCGACGGCGGAGGAGCGGACCGCGGACGGAACCGCGGACCCCGACGGCTGCGACTGACGACGAGAAACCGCTGTGGTCGGGGCTGCTGCCGGGGCGGGCCGCTGGGATAGGGTCTCCGGGATCAGCAGCCGTACGGGAGGGGGCCGGTCCGCGCCATGTCCAGGGAACTCGTCAAGGCGTCCCGTGTCCGGATCAGCGAGCTGACCGCGAGCACCGAGCTCTACCTCGGGGTGCACATCGCGGGGCCGGGGCTGACCTTCGACATCAGCTGCTTCGGCCTGGACGCCGAGGAACGGCTCAGCGACGACCGCTACTTCGTCTTCTTCAACCAGCCGGCCAGCCCCGAGCAGTCGATCCGGCTGCTGGGCGCTCAGGGCGGCGACTCGGAGTCCTTCGCGGTGGCGCTGCCAGCCGTGCCGGAGGCCGTCCACAAGCTGGCGCTCACCGCCACCATCGACGGCGACGGGCAGATGTCGCAGGTGGCCTCCGGCTACGTGCGGATCGTGGCCGGCGGCACCGAGGTCGGCCGGTACAGCTTCACCGGCGCCGAGTTCTCCACCGAGCGGGCCGTGATGCTGGCCGACGTCTACCGCCGGGGCGGCGAGTGGCGGTTCGCCGCGGTCGGGCAGGGCTTCGACGGCGGACTGCGCGCCCTGCTGGAGAACTTCGGCGGCGAGGCCCTGGAGGACGAACCGGCCGAGGCCGCCCCCACGAGCACGGCGGCCCCGGCGGCCCCGGGAGCCCCGGCCGCCTCGGTGCCGCAGCAGGCCCCGCCCCCGCCGGCCGCCGTCCCCGCACCGCAGCAGTCCGCCGACGCGACGCTGCTCGCCGTGCCCGTCCCCGTTCCCGCGGCGCCCGCCGCCCCGCCGGCGGCGTACCCGGACGCGACCCTGCTCGCCGTGCCCGTGCCGCCCGCGGCGGTGCCGCCGGCGCCGGCGGCACCGCCGCAGCCCGCCGGGCTGCGGATCTCGCTGACCAAGTACGCGGAGCTGACCAAGTACAGCGACGCCGCGGCCGGCCAGGACTGGGTGAAGCAGAACGACAAGCTCGTCCGGGTCAGCCTGACCAAGGGCAGGGACGTGCTGGCCCTGCAGGGCAGCATGGTCGCCTACCAGGGCAAGGCCGACTTCGCGCACGAGGGCTCCGGCATGCTGCGCACCCTGGTCGGCAACCTGACGGGCCAGCAGCTGAAGCTGATGCGGATCACCGGCGAGGGGCAGGTCTTCCTCGCCGACGAGGCCTGCGACCTGCACGTGGTGCGCCTGGAGGGCGACTCCTTCTGCGTCGGCTCGGACCGGGTGCTGGCCTTCGAGGCCGGCCTGGAGCACGAGGTGCGCCGGATCGAGGGCGAGGGCCTGCCGAACGGCGGCTTCTTCACCCTGCAGTTCAGCGGCCACGGGACGGTGGTGGTGAAGACCAACGGCACCCCGGTGGTGCTGCCGGTCACCCCGACCCCGGAGACGTACGTCGACGTGCAGGCGCTGGTCGCCTGGTCCCGCGGCTCGCAGGTGATCACCACCGCGCCGGTGCGGATCCGCCGCTCCGCCTACGCCGGGCACGCGGCGGAGTCGTACAGCCTGCAGTTCCGCGGCGCCCCGGGGAACTTCGTCGTCGTCCAGCCGTTCGAGGTCTGAGGTCCAGGAGGAGTCATGCAGGCACAGTTCCTCTCCGGGGGCGGGCTCGACGCGTACCGGGCCGCCGACACCGGGGCGCGGATGAGCAACCACGGCACCGCGATGTGCCGGGTGGCGCTGACGTCCGCCGCCGACGTCTACGCCAAGGCCGGCGCGATGGTGGCCTACGACGGCTTCCTGCAGTACGAGCCGGTGCCGCAGTCGCTGCGCCGGGCGCTCGGCGAGTGGGCGTCCGGCGAACGCAGCCCGCTGCTGCGCTGGACGGGGGACGGCACGCTCTACCTCGCCGACCTCGGCGCCGACGTGCTCAACGTGCAGCTCGCCGAGGAGTCCCTGTCGGTGAACGGCGCGCACCTGCTCGCCATGGACGCCACCCTGGGCTGCGCCGTGGAGAAGGTCCGCGGCCCGGCCCTGCTGGCCGGTACCGGCCTCTACAACGTCACCGTGACGGGCAGCGGCTGGGTCTCCGTCACCTCCCGCGGGGTGCCCGTGGTGCTGGACTGCTCGGAGACGGAGACCTTCGTCGATCCGGACGCGCTGGTCGCCTGGACGACCGGCCTGGAGGTGCGCACCCGCCGGACGGTCAAGGTCGGATCGCTGATCGGCCGCGGCAGCGGCGAGGCGATGCAGCTCGGTTTCCGGGGCCACGGCTTCGTCGTGGTGCAGCCCAGCGAGGACACCGGCGACCGTCTCAAGATCCGCGGCTGAGAACCGAGTTCGAGGAGCCCTTCGTGCAGAGCCCCCTCCTGGCGCACACCGCCGGCACCGGCACCGACCGCTTCGCGCTGCAGAACCCGCAGCTGCTGCGGGTCACCCTGGACGGCCGGTCCGAGGTGCTCGCCCGCACCGGCGCGATGGTCGCCCACGTCGGCAAGGTGGACTTCACCGGCTGGACGCCGCCCTCCGGCAACCGCCGCGGCAACCGCAGCGGCGGCGGCAGCGCGGGCAACCGGCAGCGCGACGCCGGCGCGCTCGACCTGATGCGCTGCACCGGCACCGGCACCGTCTACCTCGCCAACCTGGCCCAGCACCTGCACGTCCTGCAGCTGAGCCAGGAGCGCCTGGTCGTCACCAACAGCTACGTGCTGGCGCTCGACACCACGCTGGACTGGCACACCGTCGCGATCGAGAACGGCGACCGGATCGCCGGCGTCGGCAGCCGGTGCCTGGAGGTCTCGGGCACCGGCGGCCTGGTGCTGATGACCTCCGGCCGACCGCTGGTGATGCCGGTCGAGCCCGGCCGCTACGTCTACGGCGACGCCGACGCGGTGGTCGGCTGGTCCTCCGGCCTGGAGGTGCAGTTGCAGGCGCAGAGCACCAACACCGAGGCCTGGCGCCGGCGCGGCACCGCGACGGAGGGCTGGGAGCTGGCCTTCACCGGCAGCGGCTTCGTGATCGTGCAGCCCAGCGAGCTGCTGCCGCCGCAGCGGGTGCCGCGCGGCTGACGCCGCGGCGGCAGGGACGAAGGCCCGCCCCCGGTGCGCCGTCGGGCGCGGGGGCGGGCCTTCGTGTGCGGAGCGGGTCAGACCAGGGCGCGGGCGATCCCGACCAGGGTGCGCACCGAGCCGTCGGTGAGCTCGGGCAGCCCGTCGAAGCCGAACCAGCGCAGGTCCAGCGACTCCTCGCTGATCAGCTCCTGCGCCCCGGGCGGGGCGACGGCCACGTACTGCACGTCGAGGTGGGTGTTCTCCGGGCGGTCCTTGCCGGCGCAGCGCACCTGGTGGCGGTCGAGCTTGACCGGCACCGGCCGGCCGTCGACGCCGGTGAGCAGGGACAGGCCGGCGATGCCGGACTCCTCGGTGGCCTCGCGCAACGCGGCGCCGGCGAGCGTGTCGTCGCCGGGCTCGCAGTGGCCGCCCATCTGCAGCCAGCGGCCGACCTTCGGGTGGAGCGTCAGCAGCACCCGGCCGGCGGCCGGGTCCACCACCACCGCGCTGGCGGTGATGTGGGCGGGCAGGCAGGCCCGCATCAGCCCGTCGGGGTGGCCGGCCAGGTGGTCGAGGTAGTCGAGCCGCAGCTGGTCCTGGCCGGGGTCGGCGGACTTCCAGTCCTGGAGGGTGCGGACGGCGTCCTGGTGCAGGGCGTCGCTCACTTGCCGTTGTCCTTGTCCTCGTCGGTGCCCTCGGCGCGCTCGGTGCCACCGGTGCCGGGCTTGTCCTCACCGCGGGCGGCGTCGCCGAGCAGCTTGTCGAGGGCGTCGAAGTCGATGCCGCCCTCCTCGGCGCGGTGCACGAAGCCGTCCGGGTCGTCCAGGTCTGCGGCGGTCGGCAGCATGTCCGGGTGCTCCCAGAGGGCGTCGCGGCCCTCGATGCCGCGGGCGTCGGCGAGCGAGGCCCACAGCCGGGAGGCGTCCCGCAGCCGGCGCGGGCGCAGCTCCAGCCCGACCAGGGTGGCGAAGGTCTGCTCGGCCGGGCCGCCGGTGGCGCGGCGCCGGCGCAGCGTCTCGCGGAGCGCCGCGGCCTGCGGCAGGTGCGGCTGGGCCGCGGCGTGCACGACCGCGTCCACCCAGCCCTCGACCAGGGCGAGCGCCGTCTCCAGCCGGGCCAGGGCGGCCTTCTGCTCGGGGGTGTCCTCGGGCTGCAGCAGACCGCCGGCCAGCGCCTCCTGGAGGGCCTCCGGGTTGGTCGGGTCGAGCTGGCCGACCAGCTCCTCCATCCGCGAGGTGTCGACCTTGATGCCGCGCGCGTACGCCTCGACCGCGCCGAACAGGTGCGCCCGCAGCCACGGCACGTGGGCGAAGAGGCGCTGGTGGGCGGCCTCGCGCAGGGCGAGGTAGAGCCGCACCTCGTCGGCGGGCACGCTCAGGCCCTCGCCGAACTCGGCGATGTTCTGCGGCAGCAGCGCGGCCTTGCCGGACGGGGCGAGCGGCAGGCCGACGTCGGTCGAGCCGACCACCTCGGCGGCGAGCGCGCCGAGCGCCTGCCCGATCTGGGTGCCGAACATGGCGCCGCCCATCGAGCGCATCACGCCCATCAGCGGGCCGGCCATGGCCTGCATCTCCGGCGGCAGCACGCCGCCCATGGCGTTGCCGACCCGCTCGGCGACCGGGTCGACCAGGTCCTTCCAGACCGGCAGGGTCGCCTCGATCCACTCGGCGCGGCTCCACGCCACGGCGGTGGTCGAGCCGGACGGGAACTCGGTGGCCGCGTCCAACCACAGCTCGGCGAGGCGGACGGCCTCGACGACCGCGGTGCGCTCGGCCGCACCGACCGAGCGGTCCTTGCTGCGGCCCTCGGCGGGCTCGGCGACGACCGTCTGCCGGGCGATGTTCTGCGCCAGCTCCCAGTTCACCGGGCCGCCGTCGAAGGACAGCATCTGGCCGAGCTGCTGGAACGCCGCGCCGAGGTCGTTGGGGTTGAGGTTGCCCATCATCGCGCCGAAGGGGTTGTCGCCGCCGGCGCCGCCCATGCCGAACAGCGCGCCGAGCGGGTTGCCCGCGCCGAAGCCGAAGGGCTGCTGCGGGGTCTCGTCCTGGCCGCCCCCGCCCTCGGCGGCGGCGTCGCCCTGGTCGTCCTGCTTGCCCTTGCCGTCCTCGGGCTCCTCGGGCGGGACGGAGAATCCGAAGGGGAGGTCGCTCACGGGGTCCTCAGATCTGCTCGGCCGTCACGCGGGTTGTGGCGGGGAATTCGTGTGCCCGCGGAGGCGGGACGTGTCCATGGTCTCGCGGCCCGATGGCGCCGGGTGCGCCCGCCGGGCCCTTGCCTCGGGCAGGATGGACGGTACGTGACACTCGTACGTACGCACATAAGCTAACCGTGGAGGATGGCCGGTGAGTTCCCCGCCTTCGGACGTTCGCTCTGGGCTGACCGGAGGTGAGGACGACAGCGCGGCCACCGCGGCTTCGCCGTCTCCAGCCTACGGCGGCAGGCCGCTGACCGTGGCCGTCACCGGGGCGGCCGGCGTGCTCGGCGAGCGGGTCGCGGCCCGGCTGGTCGACTCCCCGGGGGTCCGCCGGGTGCTCGCGATCGACGACCGCCGCGGCGAGGTACCCGGTGTGCAGTGGCGGATCCTGGACGTCCGCGACCCGGCGGTGGCGGAGCGGCTGGCCGGCGTCGACGTGGTCGTCCACCTGGCCATGGACCTGGGCATGGAGACCGACCCGCGGGCCCGGAGCGCGTACAACGTGAGGGGCGCGCAGACCGTGGTGACCGCCGCCGCGGCGGCCGGCGTCTCCCGGGTGGTGCTCTGCACCTCGGCGATGGTCTACGGCGCGCTGCCGGACAACGAGGTGCCGCTCGCCGAGGACTCCGAGCTGCGGGCCACCGAGGAGGCCACGCTGGTCGGCGACCTGCTGGAGATCGAACGGCTCGCCCGGCGCGCCCCGCGCGCCCACCCGGGCCTGCAGATCACCGTGCTCCGCCCGGCGGTGGTGGTCGGCCCGGGCATCGACACCGTGCTGACCCGGCACTTCGAGGCGCCGCGGCTGCTGGTGGTGGCCGGCTCGCGGCCGTGCTGGCAGTTCTGCCACGTCGACGACCTCGCCTCGGCGCTGGAGTACGCGGCGCTCGGCCTGGTCGAGGGCGAGGTCACCGTCGGCTCCGACGGCTGGCTGGAGCAGGAGGACGTCGAGGAGCTCTCCGGCATCCGCCGCATGGAGCTGCCGGCCTCGCTCGCCCTCGGCACCGCGGCCCGGCTGCACCGGCTCGGCCTGACCCCGGCGCCGGCCGGCGACCTCGCCTACACCATGTACCCGTGGGTGGTCTCCGGCAGCCGGCTGCACGAGGCGGGCTGGCGCCCGGAGCACAGCAACGAGGAGGTGCTCGCCGAGCTGCTCGCCCAGGTCTCCGGCAAGCACGCGGTGGCCGGCCGCCGGCTCGGCGGCAAGGAGGCGGCGACCAGCCTGGGCGCGGCCGGCGCCACCGTCGCGCTGGTCGGCACCGCCGCCCTGGTCCGCCGGGCCCGCAAGCGGCGGCGGTTCTGAGCCGTCGCCGTCCTGCCCGACCCTGCTCCGGCGTTCCGCTCTGCGGAATGCTCCAATCGTGATGCGGAAGCCCTTGCCGGGCGGCATCCCTCATGGGGAATCATGGTGACCATGTCCGAGAACCACGACCCGATCCGCCTGCTCGCCATCCGCGACACCCCGCTGTCGCTGGACGAGGTGTACGAGGCGGTCGGCGACGACGCGGCCGGCGGCACCACGGTCTTCGTGGGGACGGTCCGCGACCACGACGGCGGCAAGTCCGTCTCCGCGCTGGAGTACAGCGCCCACCCGACGGCCGAGCACGAGATGCGCCGGATCGCCGAGAAGATCGTCGCGGACTTCCCGGTGAAGGCGCTGGCCGCGGTGCACCGGGTCGGCCGGCTGGAGATCACCGACAAGGCCGTCATCGTCGCCGTCTCCTGCGCGCACCGCGGCGAGGCCTTCGAGGCGGCCCGCCGCCTGATCGACGACCTCAAGCACCAGGTGCCGATCTGGAAGCACCAGGTCTTCAGCGACGGCGAGGAGGAGTGGGTCGGCGCGGGCACCTGCTGACCCCGCCGTCCCCCGTTCGCCCCACCGCCCGCCGCGGCCGCCCGCGGGCACCCGCCCCGGTGCGCGGCGGCCCCGCGGCGCCCTCCCGGCCCGCTGTCCCGGCCCCGCGGCGGCCCCGTCACGGGTGTGCCACGACCCTGCCGCGGACGCCCCGCGGCCGTAACCCGGTGCCCCCTGCCGCCGTTGTCTGCGCGGACGGTTAATCTGCTGATAGACACGACGAGCTGGGAGTACGGACATGGCTGCGCTCGCCTGGTTGATCATCCCCGTCGCCGCCGCACTGGCCGCCATGGTCTGGGCGGGCTGGGCGGCCCGCACCCCCCGCGCCACCGGTGATCCGGCCTCGCTCGCCGAGCACGAGCGGTTCCGCGCCGCCATGGAGCGCTCCACCGTCGGTTCCGGCGACGGCCCCCGCCGCTGAGGCCCCGGGCCGGGCAGCGCCCCGCCGTCGCCTTCCCGTACTGTCGATCCATGCCACGCCGCTCCGCGACGATGCTCGCTGCCACCCTGATGCTCATAGGCCTGCTGTGCGCCTCCGTGCTGATGCGGGTGCCGTACACCGAGATGAGCCCGGGCCCGACCTACAACACGCTCGGTGAGCAGGAGAAGAAGTCGGGCGGCTCCGTCCCGGTGATCGCGATCAGCGGCCACGAGACGTACCCGACGAGCGGACACCTCAACATGACGACGGTGCAGGTCACCGGCGCCAAGTACGAGCCGAGCCTGGTCTCGGCGGTGATCGGCTGGCTGCGCAAGGACGT
Organism: Kitasatospora sp. NPDC085895; assembly: GCF_040702125.1. NCBI lineage: Bacteria > Bacillati > Actinomycetota > Actinomycetes > Kitasatosporales > Streptomycetaceae > Kitasatospora > Kitasatospora sp. NPDC085895. The sequence goes on from NZ_JBFBJY010000005.1 coordinate 37,187, forward strand.
CCTCGTCGTGCCGCACGACAACGTCTACCCGAAGGGCCAGACCGACAAGGAGGCCCAGCAGGAGAACGCCGAGCAGTTCGCCTCCTCCGAGGACAGCGCCAAGACGGCGGCGCTCAAGCAGCTCGGCATCCCGGTCGGCACGCAGATCGTGGTCTCCTCGGTGGTGGCCGGCGGGCCCTCCGAGGGCAAGCTGCACGCGGGCGACCGGATCGTCGCGGTGGACGGCACCCCGGTGACCGCCAAGGAGCAGGTGGCCGCGCTGGTCACCAAGCACAAGCCGGGCGAGACGGTGGAGTTCACGGTCGTCCCGCACACCGCGGCCGCGGGCGCCGCGGCGGGGACGAACGGCTCGGCGGGGACGAACGGCTCGGCGACCGACAAGGCGGCCGAGAAGAAGGTCGCCGTCACCACCGGCAAGGCCTCCGACGGCCGGGCCGTCGTCGGCATCCTGCCGGGCAACGACCACACCTACCCGTTCACCATCGACATCGGCCTGCAGGACGTCGGCGGCCCCAGCGCCGGCCTGATGTTCTCGCTCGGCATCGTGGACAAGCTGACGCCCGGTGACCTGACCGGCGGCACGTTCGTCGCCGGCACCGGCACCATCAGCGACGAGGGCGAGGTCGGCCCGATCGGCGGCATCCAGATGAAGCTGATCGCGGCCCGGGACAAGGGCGCCGAGTACTTCATGACGCCGGCCGAGAACTGCTCCGAGGCGGTCAAGGGCACTCCGGACGGCCTGACCCTGGTCAAGGTGGACAGCCTCGGCGGCGCGCTGAAGGCGCTGGACCAGATCCGCTCCGGCAACACCTCGGCGCTGCCGTCCTGCCCGAAGTAGGAGCCGCGGGAACGGGCCGGGGCACCCCGCGGGCGCCCCGGCCGGCCCGGCTCAGGAGAAGGTGGCCAGCAGGGCCTCGGTGAGCCCCGGCACCAGGTCGGGGCCGGTCAGCACCTCGCGGGCGACGTCCTTCTCGCGCAGCCGCAGGGCGATCTCCCGCGAGCCGTCGCGCAGCACCGCGGCGGTGATCCGGACCTCCTGCCGCTGCGGGTGGTTCGCCACCCAGTCGGCGAGCTCCTTCTCGGTGGCGTTCTTCGGGCGGGACTGCTCGGCGCCGGGGGGCAGCATCAGCCGCTCGACCACCAGCGCGCAGCCGACCACCTGGTCCGGCCAGGCGATGGTGCCGAGGAACTTGTCCAGCTCGGCGCCGGCCGGCAGCTCGTCCTGCTCGACCGGGGTCAGCCCGGTGGCCTCGTCGGCGGCCAGGCCGAGCTGGCGGGCCAGCTTCGGGTCGGCCTTGCGCAGCGCGGCGGTGTCGACCAGCGCGAACAGCCGGGCGGGGAGGTCCCAGCCGAGGGTGGCCGCGTACTCGTCGATCTCCAGGGCGGCGCGGGTCAGCGGGGACGCGGCCGGCGGCAGGCCGTCGGCGGGCGTGAGGGGTGCATCGGACATGCCCCAATCCTCACACGTCCGCGGCGCCCCCAGGCCCCGCCGGACCCGGTAACGGTCGGGTCTCGGGAGGGCCGGCGGGCGGCCCGGCGGGAACTCAGGTGAAGACGGTCTAAGTTGCACAGGGGACCGATCCGACCACGTTCACGACACAGCAGAGGTGCCACCTTGGTTTTCCAGATGCCGGACCGCCCGGAGCCGGGCTTCCGCGCCAGAGTCGGCCCGCCCTCGCGGCGCACCAGGGTCCTGCTGCTGACGGCGGGCGTGCTCGCCGTGCTGTTCCTGCTGTTCGCGCTGGTGTCCGGCTTCTGGACGGACTGGCTGTGGTTCAAATCGGTCGACTACGCCACGGTCTTCACCACCCAGCTGCGGACGAAGGCCGGGCTGTTCGCCGTCTTCGGCCTGCTGATGGCCGTGGTGGTCGGCGCCAACGTCTGGCTGGCGCACCGGCTGCGGCCGCCGATGGCCGCGATGTCGGTCGAGCAGCAGAGCCTGGACCGCTACCGGGCGGGCGTGGCGCCGTACAAGAAGTGGCTGCTGGTCGCGATCGCGCTGCTGGTCGGCCTGGTCGCCGGCGCCGCGGCCTCCGGGCAGTGGCGCACCTGGCTGCTGTGGACCAACCGGACGCCGTTCGGGGTGAAGGACCCCCAGTTCCACCGGGACGTCGCCTTCTACGCCTTCGACCTGCCCTGGTACGAGTTCCTGCTGGGCTTCGCGTTCAGCGCGGTGATCGTCTCGCTGATGGCCTCCGTGCTGGTGCACTACCTGTACGGCGGCCTGCGCCTGCAAGGCCCGGGCCGCCGGGCCAGCCGCGGCGCGCAGGGCCACCTCGCGGTGCTGCTGGGCGTGTTCGTGCTGCTGAAGGCCGTCGCCTACTGGCTGGACCGGTACGGCCTGGCGGTCAAGTCCGGCGCGTACAAGGGCGTGGACGGCTGGACGGGCCTGCGCTACGTGGACGCCAACGCCTTCCTGCCGGCCAAGACCATCCTGTTCTTCGTCGCCGTCATCTGCGCGCTGCTCTTCTTCCTGACGCCGATCCGCCGCACCTGGGCGCCGGCGCTGATCGGCTTCGGGCTGATGGCGCTCTCCGCGGTGCTGATCGGCGGGGTGTACCCGGCGATCGTGCAGCAGTTCCAGGTCAAGCCGAACGAGCAGGCCAAGGAGACGCCGTACATCCAGAAGAACATCGACGCGACCCGCAAGGCCTACGGCATCGCGGACGCCGAGACCCGGCAGTACGACCCGAAGGACGCCGCCAGGGCGGGCGCCGCCGCGCCGGACGCGCAGACGATCGCGGACATCCGCCTGCTCGACCCGAACGTGGTCGCGCCGACGTTCCAGCAGAACGAGGCGCTGCGCAAGTACTACGCCTTCCCGCGGACGCTGGACGTCGACCGGTACGGCAACCAGGACACCGTGCTCGGTGTCCGCGAGCTGGACCTGAGCGGTGTCCAGCAGCGGAACTGGATCAACGACCACTTCAAGTACACCCACGGCTACGGCGTCGTCGCCGCCAAGGGCAACCAGGTCGACGGCAACGGCAACCCGGTCTACACCCAGTCCGGCCTGCCCACCGACGGCACCTTCGGCGACTACCGCCAGCGGGTGTACTACGGCGAGAAGAGCCGGACGTACTCCATCGTCGGCGGCAGCAACCAGGAGATCGACTACACCTCCGAGAGCGGCGCCGACCAGACCTTCACCTACGACGGCGGCAGCGGCGTCCCGCTGGACAACCCGCTGACCCGGGCCGCGTACGCGATGAAGTTCTCCGAGCCGCAGATCCTCTACTCGGGGGCGATCACCGACGGCGCCCGGGTGATCTACGACCGCACGCCCAAGGAGCGGGTGGAGAAGGTCGCGCCCTGGCTGTCGATCGACGCAGACCCGTACCCGGTGGTGCAGGACGGCAAGCTGGTCTGGGTGCTGGACGGCTACACCACCTCGGACGGCTACCCGTTCTCCTCCAAGACGGCCCTGGGCGAGTCGACCAAGGACTCGCTGACCGACCAGCGCGGCCGCACCCTGACCGCCGTCAACACGGTCAACTACATCCGCAACTCGGTGAAGGCCACGGTCGACGCGTACACCGGCGACGTGACGCTGTACCAGTGGGACGAGAACGACCCGGTGCTGAAGACCTGGATGAAGGCCTTCCCCGGCACGGTCAAGGCCCGTTCGGCGATCCCGGCCGCGCTGATGCCGCACCTGCGCTACCCGCAGGACCTCTTCAAGGTGCAGCGCGACCTGCTCGGCCAGTACCACATGACCGACGCCGACGCGTTCTTCAACGGCACGGACATCTGGCAGGTGCCGCTGGACCCCACCACCAACACCGGTGAGGTCCAGCCGCCGTACTACCTGACGCTGAAGATGCCCGGCGCCCCGTCGGCCAGCTTCTCGCTGTCCAGCAGCTTCGTGCCGGGCGGCCGCGACAACCTGGCGGCGTTCATGGCCGTCGGTGCGGACCCCGGTCCGGAGTACGGCAAGATCCGCGTGCTCAAGATCCCGGCCGGATCGGGCGCGCTCGGGCCCAAGCTGACCCAGGCGAAGTTCAACTCCGAGAAGGCGGTGGCCAACCAGCTCACCCTGCTGAAGACCGGCAGCGACTCCGACATCGAGTACGGCAACCTGCTGACCCTGCCGGTCGGCGGCGGCCTGCTCAACATCGAGCCGGTCTACCTGCTGGGCCGCGGCGCCAAGGCGCCGGTGCTGCAGAAGGTGCTGGCGGTCTACGGCGACAAGGTGGCACTGGAGGACAACCTGGCCAAGGCGCTCGCCGCCGTGCTGCCCGGCGCGTCCGGCAGCGCGACGACCACACCGACCGCCCCCGCCACACCGACCACGCCCGCTCCCACCACACCCGGCACGGGCACGAACCCGGACCTGCAGAAGGCGCTGCAGGACGCCCAGAAGGCCTTCACCGACGGTCAGACCGCGCTGAAGAACGGCGACTGGGCGGCGTACGGACAGGCACAGAAGGCGCTCCAGGAGGCGCTGGACCGGGCCGCCAAGGCGCAGCCGGGCAGCGGCCCGGCGAGCCCGGCGCCCTCCGCGTCGCCGTCGCCGTCGGCCTCGGCGTCGCCCTCCGCCACCCCCTGAGCTGCGAGAACCGATTTGTTGGTCCACCCTGCGTCCGTGCTATGGTTTCCTCACCGACGCGGGGTGGAGCAGCTCGGTAGCTCGCTGGGCTCATAACCCAGAGGTCGCAGGTTCAAATCCTGTCCCCGCTACTGAAGATCAGGGCCCGGAGGCCGCCAGATCAATCTGGCCCTCCGGGCCCTGTCGTTTTCCGATCAAGAGGGGGTCGGCTCCGGTAGTATCGATTCGGCCGCCCCGGCCCCGTCGTCGCTGCCGGGGTTTGTGCGGCCCGATGTCGGGAAATCGACAAAGCGCTGGAGCACTCCCGCAAGCTTCGGCCCGCTCCGCCCAGACGTGGTCCGGGGCAGGTGTACGCGGGTTCCGGGTGATGCGACGATGGACCACATGGGGGAAGCCGAACGGCTGTTGACTCCTTATCGGACCGACACCCTTTCGGACCGGCAGGGGGCGGCGGCCGCCGACACGGCGCCCCCGGCGGATGCCGCAGCACTCTGGGGGAGCGGGAGCCGGCATGAAGCTGATCGGTAGGAACGACACGGGGGCGAGGTCCGTACCGGCCGCCGCGGCGCAGACGCACGCCGAGGCCGACACCGACGCCTGGGCGCAGTCCGCCGAGGACACCCAGCAGGGCCTGCCGGCCCAGCGCAGCTACGGCCCCGAGAGCCTCGTCCGGATCTCCGCCCAGCAGCTCGTCGACGCCGTCGGCCGCTACCCGGCCGCCGCGGACGACGAGCCCGCCGCCGAACCGGAGGACGCCGCCAGCTTCGAGACCGCCCTCGCCGCCCGCGAACAGGCCGCCCTGGAGAGCCGGCACCGCTCCGCCGCGGACGCCGGAGACCCCGGCGCCGCCAGCCAGCTCGGCGCGATGCTGCTGCGCCGCGGCGACCTGGAGGACGCCGAGCCGTACCTCCGCGCCGCCGCCGCGGCCGGGCTGCGGGCCGCCGCCAACAACCTCGGCGTGCTGCTGCACCAGCGCGGCCACCGCGCCGAGGCCGCCCAGTGGTGGCGGCAGGCCGCCGTCGCCGGCTCCGCGCCCGCCGCGCACGCGCTCGGTCTCCAGCTCCGCGACCAGGGCGAGGAGGAGGCCGCCGAGTACTGGCTGCACTTCGCCGCCGAACACGGCCACCCGCTCGGGGCCTACGCCCTGGGCGACCTGATGGAGCACCGGCGCGACGTCCGCGCCGAGCGCTGGTTCAAGGTGTCCGCCGACGCCGGCCACCGCGAGGCCGCCTACCGGCTCGCCCGGATGCGCGAGGCGGCCGGCGACAAGGAGACCGCCGAGACCTGGTACCGCACCGCCGCCGCGCGCAGCCACGCCCGCGCGGCGCTGCGGCTCGGCGTGCTGCTGGAGGAGCGCCGCGAACTCGACGAGGCGGCCCGCTGGTACCGGCAGTCCGCGCAGAACGGCGAGCCCCGGGCGGCCTGCGCGCTCGGCTTCCTGCTGCGCGACGCGGGCGACCTCGCGGCCGCCGCCGAGTGGTGGCAGGAGGCCGCCGAGGCCGGCGACGGCAACGCCGCCAACGCCCTCGGCGCGCTGCACGCCGGCCGCGGCGAGGCCGCCGAGGCGGAGCGCTGGTACCGCGCCGCGCTGGACGCCGGCGACCACAACGGCGCCTTCAACCTCGGCCTGCTCTGCGCCGGAACGGGCCGCGGGACCCAGGCCGAGCAGTGGTACCGCAAGGCCGCGTACGCCGGCCACCGGGAGGCCTGCAACGCGCTGGCCGTGGTGCTGCTGCAGCGCGGCGACGAGTCCGGCGCCGAGCCGTGGTTCTCCAAGGCCGCCGAGGCCGGCAGCGTCGACGGCGCCTTCAACCTCGGCGTGCTGCACGCCGGCCGCGGCGAACTCCCGCAGGCCCACGAGTGGTACGCCCGGGCGGCCGCCGAGGGGCACGGCGAGGCCGCCCTGCAGCTCGCCGTCGTCCACGAGCAGCGCGGCAACGCCGCCGGTGCGCTGGAGCGCTACCGACAGGCCGCGGCCGGCGGCTCCGCCGAGGGCGCCTTCCGGCTGGCCGCGGTGCTGGAGCGCCGCGGCGACGCCGACGCGGAGGTCGAGCACTGGTACACGGTGGCGGCCGAGGCCGACCACCGCAGGGCGCAGGTGCGGATGGGCGTGCGCGCCGCCGAGCGCGGCGAACTGCAGACCGCCGAGCACTGGTACCGGCGGGCCGCCGAGGCCGGCAGCCGCAGTGCCGCGTTCAACCTCGGCCTGCTGCTGGCCCGTCACGACGGCGAGAGCGAGGCCGTGCTCTGGTACACTCGGGCCGCCGACGCGGGGCACGGGCGGGCGGCGCTGCGCCTCGCGCTGCTGGCGCTGCGGCGCGGCGAGCCGGTGCAGGCGGAGAACTGGTGCCGGCGGGCCGCGGAGTCCGGCCCGGCCGAGGTGGCGGAGCGGGCGGCGCGGCTGCTCGGTGCGCTGAGCGCGGAGCTGAGCGCGTAGGGCGCGCGGGGCGGGGTCAGCCGGGCGAACAGTCCGGACAGAGCCCGCGGTAGGTGATCTCGGCGCCGGTCAGGGTGAAGCCGAAGCGTTCCGCGGAGGGGAGGGCGGTCATCGGGTCACCCTCCGGGTGGACGTCGCGCACGGTGCCGCAACCGGAACAGACCAGGTGCTGGTGGGCCCGGTGCGCATTGGGGTCGTACCGCTTGGCGCGGCCGTCGGTGGAGACCTCCAGGATCTCGCCGAGCGAGACCAGTTCGCCGAGCGCGTTGTACACGGTGGCCCTGGAGATCTCCGGGAGTCTCGCCACGGCGCGGGCGTGCACCTCGTCCGCCGTGAGGTGGACGTGGTCGCCCTCGAGCACCTCCGCGACCGCGCGGCGCTGCGAGGTCAGTCGCCAGCCGCGTCCTCGGAGTCGTTCCAGCAGGTCGCTCATGGACCCAGAGTAAGTCATGTTCTCGAATTGGTTCTAGTGTTGACTTGGACTGAGTCCAAGTTAGGATCGGCTCCGATACGACCGGACGACCGAAGGACCCTCCCCATGACCACCCAGGACGAGCTGCGGCCCACCCTCACCACGGAGTCCGGTGCTCCGGTGGCCGACAACCAGAACACCGAGACGGCCGGGCCCGGCGGTCCGGCCCTCATCCAGGACCAGCTGCTGTTCGAGAAGCTCGCCCACTTCAACCGCGAGCGCATCCCGGAGCGCGTGGTGCACGCCCGCGGGGCCGGCGCCTACGGCACCTTCACCGTGACCGCCGACGTCACGCCCTGGACCCGGGCGGCGTTCCTCTCCGAGGTCGGCAAGCAGACCGAGACCTTCCTCCGGTTCTCCACGGTGGCCGGCAACCTCGGCGCGGCGGACGCGGTGCGCGACCCGCGCGGCTTCGCGCTGAAGTTCTACACCGAGCAGGGCAACTACGACCTGGTCGGCAACAACACCCCGGTGTTCTTCATCAAGGACGCCATCAAGTTCCCCGACTTCATCCACACCCAGAAGCGCGACCCGTACAGCGGCTCCCAGGAGGCGGACAACGTCTGGGACTTCTGGGGCCTGTCGCCCGAGTCCACCCACCAGGTGACCTGGCTGTTCGGCGACCGCGGCATCCCCGCCAGCTACCGCCACCTCGACGGCTTCGGCTCGCACACCTACCAGTGGCAGAACGAGGCCGGCGAGCACTTCTGGGTGAAGTACCACTTCAAGACCGACCAGGGCATCAAGAACCTCACCCAGGCCGAGGCCAACAAGCTCGCCGGCGAGGACCCCGACAGCCACCAGCGCGACCTGCGCGAGGCCATCGAGCGGGGCGAGTTCCCGACCTGGACGGTCAGCGTGCAGATCATGCCCGCGGCCGACGCCGCGACCTACCGCTTCAACCCGTTCGACCTGACCAAGGTCTGGCCGCACGCCGACTACCCGCTCGTCGAGTTCGGCACGCTGGAGCTCAACCGCAACCCCGACAACGTCTTCGCCGAGGTCGAGCAGTCGGTCTTCTCCCCGGCGCACTTCGTGCCCGGCATCGGCCCGTCCCCCGACAAGATGCTGCAGGGCCGCCTGTTCGCCTACGCGGACGCCCACCGCTACCGCGTCGGCATCAACGCCGACCACCTGCCGGTGAACCGCCCGCACGCCACCGAGGCCCGCACCAACGGCCGCGACGGCCACCTCTACGACGGCCGCCACGGCCGGCAGAAGAACTACGAGCCCAACAGCTTCGGCGGCCCCGTCCAGACCGGCCGCCCGCTCTGGTCCGCCGTCCCGGTCACCGGCACCACCGGCAACCACGAGGCCCCCTCGCACGCCGAGGACGACGACTTCGTGCAGGCCGGCAACCTCTACCGGCTGATGGACGACGGCGCGAAGCAGCGCCTGATCGAGAACCTCTCCGGCTCCATCGCCAAGGTCTCGGCCGACCGCGACGACATCGTCGAGCGGGCGATCGAGAACTTCCGCAAGGCCGACGCCGACTACGGCCGCCGCCTGGAGGACGCCGTCCGCGAGCTGCGCAAGCAGAAGTGACGGCCTGAGACCGCGGGCCCCGGGAGCGCAACGGCGCACCCGGGGCCCGCGACCACGTCCGGGCGGGCACCACCGCCGTCCTAGAGCCGCAGCAGGCCGTCCCGGATCCGCTCCAGCAGCGCCACGGACACGTCCTCCGCCGCCCGCTCGTGCACCCGCACGAACCGCTCCGCCGCCAGGTCGGCGACCAGCACCCGGGCCACCCCCAGCGGCACCGTCAGCAGCGCCGCCAGCTCGGCCACCGACCGCGGGTACTGGCACAGCTCCACGATCCGGTGCCGCTCGAACCCCAGCGGCGCCGCCAGCGCGGCCGGCTGCGCCGTCACCAGCGTCTCCACCCGCAGCTCGTCCCGGACCGGCCTGGTGCGGCCCGCGGTGATCACGAACGGGCGGACCACCTCGCCCGCGTCGAACCCGGTCATCCCGCCACCCCGACCGCCGGCACCGGCCGCACCCCGTCCGCCAGCAGCGCCGACGGCAGCGCCACCGTCGCCGTCACCCCGTGCACCGGCGCCGGGGAGAGCCGCACCACCGCACCCAGGCGCTCCGCCAGCCGCCCCACCACGTAGAGGCCGAGCTGTCCGCCGCCGTCCACCAGGAAGCTCTCCCGCCCCGCCAGCCGGGTGTTCGCCAGGTCCAGCGCCGACTCCTCCAGGCCCGGCCCGTGGTCCGTCACCACGACCAGGCAGCCGTCCACGCCGAGTCGCGCGAACACCTCCACGTCGGTGTCCGGCGGCGAGGCGGTCAGGGCGTTCTCGATCAGTTCGGCCAGCAGGTGCGCCACCTCCGCGACCGCGCCCCCGTCGACCAGCACCCCGTCCACCCGGCGCAGCACGACCCGGCGGTAGTCCTCCACCTCGCCCAGCGCCGAGCGGACCACGTCGCCCAGGGCCACCGGCTGCGGCCAGTGGCGCGGACTCGCCTCGCCGACCAGCACCAGCAGGCTCTCCGCGTTGCGCCGCATCCGGGTCGCCAGGTGGTCCAGCTCGAACAGGTTCGCCAGCGCCGCCGGGTCCTGCTCGCTCCGCTCCAGCGTCGACAGCAGGCCGAGCTGGCGCATCACCAGCGACTGGTTGCGCCGGCCCAGGCCGGCCAGCGACCGTGCGGTGTTGCGGCGCTGCACCGACTGCTCGACGGCCAGCCGGACGGCCGTTCCCGCCACCCGGTCCAGTGCCGCACCCAGCACCTCCAGCTCCGCGGTGCCCGCCGCCGCGGCCGCGCCCGGCGAGGCCGTCCCGCCACCCGCCCGCGCCCGCTCCACCGCCTCCGGCAGCACCCGGTCGGCCAGCTCCTCCGCCTCCGCGGCGAGCGCCGCCACCGGCCGGGTGATCGACCGGGTCGCCAGCAGGCCGAGCAGAACCGCGCCGACGGCCGCGGCGAGCGCCAGCCCGGCGTCCACCAGCAGGGCCCGCAGCGCCTGCGATCGGAGCTCCGCGGCCCGTGCCGACGCGTCGCCTGCCGCCTGGGACTGCACCACGTACAGGCCGTCGACCAGCTCCGTCGCCGCCTGCCACCAGGCGTCCGCGCGGACCGGCAGCCGGGCCGCCGCCCAGCCGTCCAGGGCCTGCTGCTCCATGCCGGCCGCGGCCACCGCGGCGGGGCCGCGGAGCGCGGCGTCCAGCGCGGCGGTCCGTTCGGGCAGGGCGGTGCGCGGCACGTCGGCGAGCGCCGCACCCCGGTCGGCGGTGATCCGCACGAACGCCGGGTAGTCGCCGCCCCGGAACGAGCCGGCCGCGAGCACGCCGCTCAGCGTGCCGCGTTCCAGTGCCGCCGCCTCGGTGGCCCGGCTCAACGCCTCCAGCGTGGCGAGCGCGTCCGCCAGCCGCCGGTCGCCGGTGGTGTCCCGGTCGGCGAAGGCCGCCGCGTTCAGCGCGGTGACCGCACCCGTGTAGAACCTCAGCGCCTCCGCCCGGTCGGCGGCGCCGGTGTCGGCCCGGCCGCGCAGCCCGGCCAGCGTGCTCAGCCCGGTGAGCGCCGCACGCACCCGCTCCGCGCCGGGCGGGTCGGCGGCCAGGGACCGGTCGAGCGCCCGCCGGGCCGTGTCGGTGGCCTCCCGCTGCGGGCCGACCCTGGCCCGGAACGACTCCTCGCCGCCGAGCAGGCCCGCGGTCAGGCCGCGCTCGCGCTGGAGCTGGTGGACGAACTCCTCGGTGGCGACCACCAGGGCCACCCGGTCGCCGGTCCGGCCGGCGTCGGCGAACCGCCCGGCCTGTGCGGCCGTGCCGGTCCCGCCGAGGAGCACCAGGGCGCCGGTCGGAAGGGCGAGGAGCAGGGCGAGCCGGTGGCGGATGCTGCTGAGCGTACGCACGTGGGGAGTCCCCCTCGGCAGTGGCCCGGCGGGGTGGGGCGCACGGGGAACGGAGGCGCGGTACCGGGTACCGGCCGCTGGCCCGACGAGCCTAGGGGCCTTCTGTTGCAAGGGAGTTGCCGCGACCTCAGCGCCGCCCGGAACGCGCTGCGGGTGGCCGGCAACCTCGCCGACCACCCGCCGAAACACGCCCGCCCGCCGAAACACGCCCGCCCTCCGGAACACGCCCGCCCTCCGGAACACGCCCGCCGCCGGACGGGCCGGCCGCTCACACGCTCAGCAGTTCACGTGCTCAGCAGTTCACACGCTCAGCCGGCGCAGCGCCTCCGCGTGCAGCAGACCGTTGGTGGCCACCGCGTCGGCGCCGTTCGGGCCGTCCACCCCGTCCAGGCCGGTGAACCGGCCGCCCGCCTCCTGCACCACGATGCACGGCGCGGCCATGTCCCACAGGCTCAGCTCCGGCTCCGCCGCGATGTCCGCCGACCCCTCGGCGACCATCATGTACGACCAGAAGTCGCCGTACGCCCGGGTGCGCCAGCAGGCCCGGGTGAGGTCCAGGAACGGGTCGAGGCGGCCGCGCTCCTCCCAGCCGGACAGCGAGGAGTACGAGAAGGAGGCGTCCTCGACCCGGGACACCTCGGAGACGTGGATCCGGGTCGCCTTGGCGAGGCTGCGCCCGGCGTACGCGCCGAGGTCGCGCGCCGCCCACCAGCGGCGGTTCAGCGCGGGCGCCGAGACGATGCCCACCACCGGCTGGAGTTCCCCGTCGATGCCCTCCTCCAGCAGGGCCACCAGGGTCGCCCACACCGGCACGCCGCGGACGTAGTTCTTGGTGCCGTCGATCGGGTCGACCACCCAGCGGCGCGGGCCCGATCCCTGCAGCCCGTACTCCTCGCCCATCACGGCGTCGCGCGGACGGGCCCGCTGCAGCACGCTGCGGACCAGCTCCTCCGCCGCCTTGTCGGCGTCGCTGACCGGGGTGAGGTCCGGCTTGGTCTCGACCTTGAGGTCCAGCGCCTTGAAGCGCTCCAGGGTGACCGAGTCGGCCGAGTCGGCGAGGACGTGGGCGAGTCGGAGGTCGTCGTGGTAATCGGCCATGCCCGAACCCTAGCGACCCGGGGCCCTCCGGGTCAGCGCGGCTCGCACGGCGGACCGAACCGGCGTGCGGATCAGTGTCCGGAGCCGCTCAGCTGGAGCCCCACCACGCCGGCGATCACCAGGGTGATCGACACCAGTTTCAGCACGCTGCTGGACTCCTCCAGGAAGACCATCCCGTACACCGCGGTGCCGGCCGCGCCGATCCCCGTCCAGACCGCGTACGCCGAACCGACCGGCAGCGACTTGAGGGAGAGCGTCAGCAGGCCGAAGCTGCCCAGCGCGAACGCGCAGAAGCTGATGGTGGGCCAGAGCCGGGTGAAGCCGTGGCTCAGTTTGAGGTTGATCGCGAAGCCGGTCTCCAGCAGACCGGCGAGGATCACCATGGCCCATGCCATCGGGCTGACTCCCTTGCCCCTCGGAGCATCCATGCGAGCGTGTCCCACGCTCCTAGGATCACCGGCCGGGAGCCCTCCGACACCTCGGACGGCCCGGAGTCCCCGCAGTGGCGGTCAGTCGCCCTCGCGGGTCTCGCGGCTCGCGAGCAGCCGGCGCAGCGAGTACAGCCGGGCGGGCTCGGCGTGCCCGTCCGCCACCCAGGCGTCCAGCGCGCAGTCCTGCTCGTCGTGGCTGCAGGCCCGCGGGCAGTCCACCGTGCCCGGTTCGAGGTCCGGGAAGGCGAGGATGACCCGGGACGGGTCGATGTGCGACAGACCGAACGAGCGGAAGCCCGGGGTGTCGATCACCCAGCCCGGATCCAGCGCCTTCCTCGAACCCGGCTTGGCCCCGGGCGGCGGCGGCAGCCGCAGCGCCAGCGCCGACACGGTGGTGTGCCGGCCGCGGCCGGTCACCGCGTTGACGTGGCCCGTCGTCCGCTGCCGCTCCGGCACCAGCGCGTTGACCAGCGTGGTCTTGCCGACGCCGGAGTGCCCGATGAACACCGTCGACAGCCCGCGCAGGTGCTCGCGCACCGCCTCCGCGCCGGTCGTCCCCAGCTCGTCGCGCCGGGTCACCACGTAGGAGATGCCCAGCGGTGCGTACGACTCCAGCAGCGGCTCGGCCGGCGCCAGGTCGGACTTGGTGAGCACCAGCAGCGGCTCCATCCCGGCGTCGTACGCCGCCACCAGGCAGCGGTCGATCAGCCGCGGCCGCGGCTCCGGGTCGGCCAGCGCGGTGACGATGGCCAGCTGCTCGGCGTTGGCGACCACGATCCGCTCGTACGGGTCGTCGTCGTCCGCGGTGCGCCGCAGCACCGAGGTGCGCTCGGCGACCCGGACGATCCGGGCCAGCGTGTCCGGCTCCCCGGACAGGTCGCCGACCAGGCTCACCGTGTCGCCGACCACGACGCCCTTGCGGCCCAGCTCGCGGGCCTTCATGGCGACGACCTCGCGCTCCTTCTTCGTGCCCTGGTCGACCAGGCAGGTCAGCCGCCCGCGGTCGACGGTGAGGATCATCGCCTCGGCGGCGTCCTCGTGCTTGGGCCGGATCCGGGTGCGGGGCCGGGAGCCCCGGCGGGCCGGGCGGTTGCGGATGTCGTCCTCGTCGGCGTCCTTGCCGTAGCGGCGCATGCTGCTTCGCCCCCGTCAGCCCTGGCCGAGGAGGTCGGCCCACATCTGCGGGAAGTCCGGCAGGGTCTTGGCGGTGGTCGCCACGTTCTCCACCTGCACGCCCTCCACGGCGAGGCCGATCACCGCGGCGGCGGTCGCCAGCCGGTGGTCCTCGTAGGTGTGGAAGACGCCGCCGTGCAGCGGACGCGGCCGGATCCGCAGGCCGTCCTCGGTCTCCGAGACGTCGCCGCCCAGGTCGTTGATCTCCTTGGCGAGCGCGGCCAGCCGGTCGGTCTCGTGCATCCGAAGGTGGGCGATGCCGTACAGGTGGGACTCGGAGTCCGCGAGCGCGGCCACCGCGGCGATCACCGGGGTCAGCTCACCCACGTCGTGCAGGTCGGCCTCGATGCCGTGGACCTTGCCGGTGCCGGTGAACTCCAGGCCCTCGTCGGTGAACCGGCAGGCGCCGCCCATCCGCGTGTAGATGTCGCGCAGCTGGTCGCCCGGCTGGTACGTGTGCTTCGGCCAGTCGCGGACGGTCACCCGGCCGCCGGTGACCAGCGCCGCGGCGAAGAACGGTGCCGCGTTCGAGAGGTCCGGCTCGACCACCAGGTCGCGGCCGATCAGCGCGCCGGGGGTGACCCGCCAGACGTCCTTCTCGCCGCCGTCCTCGGGCGCGTCCACCTGGCCGCCGGCCTTGCGGATCATGTCGACCGTCATCCGGATGTGCGGCAGCGAGGGGACCGTCCCGCCGGTGTTCCGGATCTCGACGCCGTTGTTGTAGCGGGCGCCGGACAGCAGCAGGGCGGAGACGAACTGGGAGGACGAGGACGCGTCCACGTCGACCGCGCCGCCGTCCACCGCGCCGGTGCCGTGCACCGTCAGCGGGAAGCCGCCGCGGCCGCCGTCGTCGATCCGCACGCCGAGGGCGCGCAGCGCGTCGATCACGCCGTGCTGGGGGCGCTCGTAGCAGCGCGGGTCGCCGTCGAAGTGGACGGGGCCGTCGGCGAGCGCGGCGAGCGGGGGCAGGAAGCGCATGACCGTGCCGGCGTTGCCGACGTCCACCCGGGCCGGGCCGAGCAGCCGCGGCGCGGGGATGACCCGCCAGGCCTCGCCGCCGCCGGTGCCGCCGCTGGCCTCGTTGACCGTCTCCTCGACCGTCACGCCGAGCGCCCGCAGGCCGTCCGCCATCAGCTGGGAGTCGCGGCTGCGCAGCGGCCGGCGGACCCAGCCGGGGCCGTCGGCGAGCGCGGCCAGCACCAGCGCGCGGTTGGTCGCCGACTTGGAGCCGGGGATGGTGACGGTCGCGTCCACGGCTGCGGTGGCGACGGGGGCGGGCCACAGGGCATCGGTCATGCGCCAAGTCTAGGGGGACGCCCGGCGACGGCCCGGTGCCCGATCGCATGGCGGACGGGGGGTCTGCGGTGATTCCGTGCCCACGGTGTGCCCACCTGCCGTCGGCGGCGCGCCGGTGCCCGGGCTCAGTGCTTCCAGTGCAGCAGCCAGCTCGCCCCGCCCAGCAGGCAGGAGAGCGACACCACCAGGAACAGCGCCACCCACAGCACCGCGCTCACCCCGGTGAGCCGGGACAGCTGGTCCGCGTCCGAGTCCGGGGCCCCGCCGGAGCGCCGCTTGGCCTGCAGCTCGACCACCGGCCGCACCCCCGCCAGCAGCAGGAACCACACGCCGAGGTAGGCGAACGCGGCCTGCACCTGGCTGCCGCCGTACCAGGACACCACCAGGAAGAGCGCGCCGGTGAGCACCACCGCGAGCAGGCCGAAGGCGTTGCGGATCATCACCAGCATCCCGGCCAGCAGCAGGATGGAGATCCACAGCAGGGCGGTGATCCGGCCGTCGGCGAGCAGCGCGGCGCCGCCCAGGCCCAGCAGCGAGGGCGCCACGTAGCCGGCCGCCGCGGTGAGGATCATCCCGGGGCCGGTCGGGCGGCCGGAGGAGATGGTCAGGCCCGAGGTGTCGGAGTGCAGCCGGATCCCGGAGAGCCGCCGGCGGGTCATCAGGGCCGCCACGCCGTGGCCGCCCTCGTGGGCGATGGTCACCACGGTGCGGGTGACCCGCCAGACCGGCGCCGGCAGGATCGCCAGCAGGGCGAGCGCGGCGGTGGTGAGCACCAGCCAGCCCGGCGGTTCGGGCTGGACGCCCGCCACTCGCTGCCAGACGTCCGCGATCTCCATGCTCGTCCTGCCTCCCGTGGTGCTGCCGGTCCGGCAGCCTCCCATGCCAGGACGCCGCGGCGGTAGCGGTCGGTTCGCTCCGGTTCGTCCCCGGCCGGTCCCGGGCTCCTCTCCGGGCCCGTCCCGGGCGCCCTCCCGGGAGCGGCCGTCCGGCTGCCGGAACCGTCCCCGGGCCGTCCGGCCGGCATGGCAGGCTTGGCCCCCATGTGCGGTCGTTTCGCCTCCAGCAGCAGGCCCGAGGACATCGTCGAGGTGTTCGGCGTCGAGCAGTGGGACCCGGCCGAGACGATCGCGCCCAACTGGAACGTGGCCCCGACCTCACCGGTCTACGCGGTGCTGGACCGGCCGCCCAAGGGGCGGCACCGGCCGGTGCGGCAGCTGCGGGTGCTGCGCTGGGGCCTGATCCCGTCCTGGGCGAGGTCGCCGGAGACCGCGGTGAAGATGATCAACGCCCGAGCCGACACCGTGCACGAGAAGCCGGCCTACCGCCAGCCCTTCGCCTCCCGCCGCTGCCTGCTCCCGGTCGACGGCTACTACGAGTGGCAGACCGCACCGGCCGGCCCCGACCGGCCGCCGCGCCAGCCGTACTTCGTCTCCCGGGCGGACGGCAGCCCGCTCGCGCTCGCCGGCCTGTACGAGTTCTGGCGGGACCGCACCCTCCCCGCCGACCACCCGCAGGCCTGGCGGGTCACCTGCACCGTGGTCACCACCGAGGCCGAGCCGATGCTCGCCCCGATCCACGAGCGGATGCCGCTCTTCCTCGACCCCGGCTCCTTCGACGCCTGGCTCGACCCGGGCCTGGACGACCCGGCTGCGCTGCGGGCCCTGCTGGTGCCGCCGCCCGGTGCGCTCACCGTGCACCCGGTGGGCGCCGCGGTCGGCAGCATCCGCAACAACGGCCCCGAACTCGTCCGGGAACTGACCGAGGACGACCGCACGACGCTCTTCTGACGGCGCAGACCCGTTCAGACGGCGCCGTTCCGAGGACGGCTGCCCGGCGCGGGCCGCCCCACGGCCTAGGCTCGGCCCCATGCAGAAGCTGGTGCCGACGCCGGTCGGCGATGCCCGGGTGACGACGTTCGCGGCCGAGCGGCCCCGGGTGCTGCTGGCGCTAGGGCACGGGGCCGGCGGCGGCGTGGAGGCGCGTGACCTGCAGGCGCTGGCCGCCGCGCTGCCGGCCCGGGGCGTGTCGGTGGCACTGGTCGAGCAGCCGTGGCGGGTGGCCGGCAGGAAGCTGGGCCCGGCGCCGAAGGCCCTGGACGAGGCGTGGCTGCCGGTCGCGGCCGGGCTCGCCGCCGAGGGACCGCCCCTGGTGGTGGGCGGCCGCAGCGCCGGCGCCCGGGTGGCCTGCCGGACGGGCCTCGCCTCGGGGGCGGCCGCGGTGCTGGCGCTGGCCTTCCCGCTGCACCCTCCGGGCAAGCCGGAGAGGAGCCGGGCCGAGGAGCTGCTGAACAGCGGCCTGCCCACCCTGGTGGTGCAGGGCGGCGCGGACACCTTCGGCACCCCGGAGGAGTTCCCCGTGCTGCCGGAGGGCCACCGGTTGGTCGAGGTGCCGTACGGCAGCCACGGCTTCGCGGTGCCCAAGCGGGCGCCGGTCGGCCAGGAGGAGACCCTGGAGGCGCTGGTCGCGGCGGTCGGGGACTGGCTGGGATCGGTTCCGTCGATCGGGTGAGCGACGGCGGGAATGCACGGCGGCGGTGCGCGGTTGTGAGGACCGTCAGCAAGTCCCGGGTGAAAGGCAGCGTCCATGGGTTCGATCGCGTGCCCCGAGCGGCCGGAGGAGCGCGCGGCGCAAGGCGCCTTCGTGCCCGACTGGTCGGAATGGATTGTCGCGGGCGAGAAGCCGGTGGGCCGGATATCCTCCATTTCGGGTCGGCCCGCGGTGGGTGGGCCCCGCAGCTCCGAGGAGGTGGGTCCGGTCGTCGGGACCGAGGACGAGGCCGTGCCGGGCGAGGGCCTGCCGGAGGGCGGGACGCTCACCGGTGACGAGCTTGCCGAGGCGATCGGTGAGGACACCTTCCGGGTGTCCGCGGACGAGAGCGAGGACGCGCGCCGCGAGCGCTTCGAGCGCGACGCGCTGGCCTTCCTCGACCCGATGTACTCGGCCGCCCTGCGGATGACCCGCAATCCCGCGGACGCGGAGGACCTGCTGCAGGAGGCGTTCGCGAAGGCGTACGCGTCGTTCCACCAGTTCCGCGAGGGCACCAACCTCAAGGCGTGGCTCTACCGCATCCTCACCAACACCTTCATCAACTCGTACCGCAAGAAGCAGCGCGAGCCCCAGCGCACCGCGGCCGAGGAGATCGAGGACTGGCAGCTCGCCCGGGCCGAGTCGCACATGTCGACCGGCCTGCGGTCGGCGGAGGCCCAGGCGCTGGACCACCTCCCGGACAGCGACGTCAAGGACGCCCTGCAGGCGATCCCGGAGGAATTCCGGATCGCCGTGTATCTGGCGGACGTCGAGGGCTTTGCCTACAAGGAGATCGCGGACATCATGGGTACACCCATCGGTACGGTGATGTCCCGGCTGCACCGTGGCCGCCGCCAGTTGCGCGGCATGCTGGAGGACTACGCCCGTGAGCGCGGACTCGTCCCGGCGGGCAGCGGTGCAGGGCAGGAAGCGAAGGGCGCGGGCTCATGAGCTGCGGCGATCCGCACGACACCGAGTGCGGCGAGGTGCTCGACCACCTCTACGAATTCCTCGACAACGAGATGGCCGAGGGCGACTGCGTCAAGCTGCGCGTGCACTTCGAGGAGTGCTCGCCCTGCCTGGAGAAGTACGGGCTCGAACAGGCCATCAAGGCGCTGATCAAGCGCTCCTGCGGCTGTGACGACACCCCGGCGGACCTGCGCACCAAGGTGCTCGCCCGGATCGACTCGATCCGGGCCGGCCAGCGCACCGCCCAGGCGCAGGCCGAGGGGGGCGCCGGGCACGGCGCCACCACGGCCACCGCGGCGGCCGAGTAGCGTCCGCCCGCGCGGCGGCCGTACCCCGACGGCACCGGTGAGGGCCGGCGACCGGTCGTGGCCCGGTCGCCGGCCCTCACCGCACTCGTCGTGAGCGTCAGCAGGGGCCGTCGTCGGCCCAGACGCCCCACTGGCCGCTGTTGGTCGGGATCTCGTTCTGGGTCCACCACTTCGCGTGGTAGTTGTGGCCCTGGTACGAGACCTTGTTGCCGTTGGTGTAGACGGTCGACGCGTTCCACGCGGGCAGCGTGCAGGTGCCCGGCTTGCCGGTCGGCGAGGCCGACGAGGTGGGCGAGGCCGACGAGGTGGGCGAGCCCGACGAGGTCGGCGAGGTCGTCGCGGTCGGGGTGTTGGTGGGCGGGGTCGCCCCGGCGAACTTCACGGTGAACTTGGTGAAGTCCCAGTCGTTCTGGGCCACGCTGGAGCAGGAGCCGGACAGGCCCGGGTCCACCGTGCCGGCGCACTGGCGGTCCCGGTTGACGGACCAGTAGGTGTAGCGGGCCAGCTTGTGCGCGGTCGCGAAGTCCAGCACCGTCTGGAAGTCGGCCTGCTTGAAGTACTCGGCGGCGTCGGTCCGACCGTTCATCAGCGAGACGCCCTCGTGGGCGTAGGCGGTGGCCTCGTCCCAGCCGAAGGTGGTCTGCAGGATCTTGTTGAACTTCACCAGCGCGTCGGTCTGGGCCGCCGCGCCGTTGAAGCCGCCGTCGAACGGCATGATCGAGTAGTTGTTCGGCGTGAAGCCCTGCGACTTGGCCTCGTTGAGCATCTGCGTGCCGAACCAGCCGGTGCCCGCGTTGGTGCCGGCGGTGGTGATCGAGACGTAGAGGCCGGGGTTGTTCTGCTGGAGGATCCTCGCCGCGCCGATCTCGTTGTGGATCGCCGCCGCGTTCTCGTACTCCGGCTCCTCCAGGTCGAAGTCGATCGCCTTCAGCTGGTACTTGGTGATCACCTTTTGGTAGCCGGCCGCTGTCGCCTCCGGGGTGCCGCAGCCCTGACCGAGCTTGTTGCCGCCGTAACCGCCGACCGAGATCGAGACGTCGCCGCCCTTCGCCCGGATCTTCTGGATCACCGCCGGCATGGCGGTGTCGGTGTCGATCGAGGAGGTGCCGCCCCAGGCCGGGGTGCAACCGCCGGAGTCGAGGATGAAGGCCAACTGGAAGGCCTTCTGACCGGTCGCGTCCATCACCGCGGCGACGTCCGGCGGCGAGTTGTCCTCCGGCATCAGGTACGGGGCCGAGGCGTACCAGTTGCTTCCGAGCGGCGCGGCCGCGGTTGTGGAGGCCAGGGCGTCGCCACCGCTCAGGGCGGCGGCGGCACCGGCGGCGGCCAGGCCGAGCGCGGCGATCGCCGCCGCGGCGGCGGCACCGCGCCGGCGGCGGTGCCGGCCGGGTGCGGGGGAGTGGAGCTGGGCACGTTCCATCGGGGACCTCTCCGGGGCATGGGGGGACCGCCGCCCGGGAGGTTCGGGCGGCGCCGGGCACAAGGACGGTCGGCATCCGCGCACGATGCCGTGGAGCAACTGCGGCCGCGGTGGCGGCCGCCCCCTTCCGGACGGGGTCAATCCCCAAAATGGACTGGACCACTGGCCGGGTCAAGAGTCCTGGGCGAGGCTTGGGCCTCTCTTAAGGAAGCCTTCGGGAAGCGCTCTCAGGGCCGCGCCCCGGGTGATTCGGGCTCAAGTCGTCCCCACCATTGGATCGTTTCACTCGTTCGGGTGAGCTGGCCCGGTGTCGGCAGCGTCATTGCGCGATCGTGCGCCCCGGCCCGCGAACCGGGGCCTATTCTCCTCACTGGCCCGCGGACCGGACGGGCCGGGCACGGCGGGGGAGGCTGACATCGCCAGCGAATGCGAGGGGGACGCCCTCACCGGCACCGCGGCCCGGTACGCCGCCGCCGTACTGGCCGGCGCCCTCTGCTGCCTGATCCCGCTCGCCGTCCCCGTCCACGGCCCGCTCGGCGGCCCGGTCGACTGGCCCCGCCTCGGCCTGCTCGCCTTCCTGCACACCTGCGCCGAGTCGCTCGCCCTCGGCCTGCCCACCCCGTGCGCCCGGCTCGGCCGCCGACTGCTGCGCCGTCCGCCCCGCGAGACCCGCGAGGCCGCCCGGACGCTGCCCGGCCGCGGCTTCTTCCCGGTGCTCTTCGCCGGTGTCCTGCTGCTGCCGCCCGCCGCCGCCGCACTGGTCGCCGTCCCCGGCGCGCTCACCGCCCACGTCCCGGCCCCCCGTCGGCTCCGCCGGCTGTGGAACGCCGCCCAGCTGGCCGTCGCCGCCTTCGCCGCCGCCGCCGTCTACCGCCTGCTCGGCGGACCGCACCTGCTGCTCGGCACGCACTTCCCGACCGCCGCCCTCGGCGCCCTGGCCGCCGTCGCCGTGTTCTGCCTGGTCAACGCCGCCCTGGTCGGGGTGATGCGGCAGCTCTGCGCGGCTCGCCGGGCCCGCGGCGCCCACCCCGCCGACCTCGCCCGCGCCACCGGCGCCGTCGTGCTGCCCGCCCTCGTCCAGGGCGCCGGCGGACTGATGGTCGCCGTCCTGTGGCAGGGCCCGTACGGCGCCTTCGCCGCCGTCCTCGCCCTGCTGCCGCTGTCCATCTCCGCCTGGATGTTCGCCCAGGGCCACCGCGAGGCCACCACCCACCGGGCCACCGTCCGCGCCCTCGTCCAGGCCGTGGAGATCAAGGACGCCTACACCCGCGGCCACAGCGAACGGGTCGGCCGCGCCGCCGTCCTGATGGCCCGCCAGCTCGGCATGACCGAGGACCGGATCCGCACCCTGCACTTCGCCGGCACCCTGCACGACGTCGGCAAGCTCGGCGTCGCCACCGAACTGCTCCGCCGCAACGGCCCGCTCACCGAGGCCGAACGCCGCGCCGTCGAGGTGCACCCCGTCTTCGGCCACGAACTCGTCCGCGACCTCGCCTTCCTCGGCGAGGCCCGCGAGGGCATCCTGCACCACCACGAACGGCTCGACGGCCGCGGCTACCCGGCCGGGCTGGCCGGCGAGCGCATCCCCGAGTTCGCCCGGATCATCTCCGTCGCCGACGCCTTCGACTCGATGACCTCCACCCGCTCCTACCGGCGCGGCCGCCCGGTCGCCGAGGCCGTCGTCGAACTCCAGCGCTGCGCCGGCAGCCAGTTCGACCCGGTGATGGTCACCGCCCTGGTCGCCGCCGTCGACCGGCACGGCTGGCAGCCCGAACCGCCGCCGCCCGGCGGCTGGGACGGCGAGGTGCCCGACATCCCGCTCGGCGTTCCCGAGCCCGCCCGCCGGGTGCCCGGGCCCGGCGGCCGGATCAGCGCGGGCGGCACCCCGTGAGAACCGGCCGGCGCGGCCTCCGGCTCCCGCCGTCCGCCGTCCACGCCGCCGCGGCGTTGCTGTTCGCCGCCGCGCTGCTGCACGTCGCCCTGCACGGACTCGCCCAGCCACGGGTGGCGCTCGCCTTCGGCGCGGCCGTCGCGGTCGGCGAGTGGACGCGGATCACCCTGCCCGGCGACCGCGAGCAGGCCCCGATCGGCAGCGCCGCGGCACTCGCCTACGCCCTGCTCGGACCGCTCCACGCGACCCCCACCGACCACGGAACGCTGCAGGTCGTCGCGGTCACCGGGCTCGGCACCCTCACCGGGCAGCTGCCGCTCGCCCTGCCCGCCGTCCGTGCCCGCCGCCGCACCGACCCGGGTGGCACCGATTCGGGCCGCACCGGGGGCACCGCCACCACCGCCACCGCCACCACCGCCACCACCGGCAGCAGGGGCGGCAGGGGCGGCAGGGGCCGGGCCGACGGCACGGGCCCCGGCGCGCTCCGCGGGGACACCGTGCGGGCCGACACCGCCGCCCGCAGGCTGCTCACCACGGCCTTCGCCGCCGTGCTCTTCCAGCCGGTCTACGGCAGCGGGCTGCTCGACCGCGCCCCGCTCTCCGGACCGGTCTACGGGGCCCTGCTGACCGGCGTGGCCGCGCTGACCGCGCTCTGCGACACCGTGCTGGCCGCCGTCCTGCACCGCGCCCGGGCCGGCCTGCGGTTCGGCGCCGCACTGGAGGACGAACTGCGCTCGCTGCTCGGCATCGGCTCGGCGATCGTCGCCACCGGCATGCTGGTGAGCCTGCTGGCCGGCGAGGTCGGCCTGTGGGCGCTGCCGCTCTTCTGCACCCCGCTGCTGCTCGCCCAGGCGTCCTTCCGGCGGGCCGCCGAGATCCGCGCCACCACCGGCCAGACCATCGAGGCGCTCGCCCGGGCCACCGAGACCGCCGGCTACACCCCACCGGGGCATGCACGTCGGGTCGCCGACACGGCGTGCGCGCTGGGGCGCGAACTCGGGCTCGGGACCAGGGACCTCGCCCTACTGGAGTACGCCGCGCTGATGCACGACATCGGCCAGCTCTCCCTCGTCGAACCCGTCCCCGGCGGTGCCACCGCCCTGCTGCCAGCCGCCGAGCAGCAGCGGATCGCCCGCCTCGGCAGCGAGGTCATCCGGCGCACCGGCGTCCCGCGGCGGGTCGGCGAGCAGGTCGCCCGGCTCGCCGACCCCTGCCGGCTGCCGGACGGCGCCGCCGACCGCAGCCTGCCGCTGGCGGCGCGGATCATCCGGGTCGCCAACGCCCACGACGACCTGCGGACGGAGGCCCGTGCCCGGGGCCTCTCCGAGGCCACCGCGGGCCTCGCCGCCCTGGAACGCCTGCGGCTGGAACGCGGCGGCGCCTACGACCCCGCCGTGGTCGACGCATTGGCCAGAGTGGGCACCGCGGGCCGCGAACCGGCCTGAACCGCCGCGCAGGGAGCGCGGGCCGCCGCAGGCGTGGTTGGATGCGGTCGTAGCGTGGAACACCGGATGCGGGGCCACCCGGCACACCGGATCGTTCCCGTTGCAGCAGCCGGCCTCGGAGCAGGTGCTGAGAACTGGCGGACGACAACGGCAGGGACGGAACGTGAGGATCTTCCACCGCGCACGGCACCGGCCGTCGGCCACCTGGCGGCAGACGACCGACCGTGCCTTCACGCTCATCGGCGACGGCCGCTACGAGGACGCCGGCGCGCTGCTCGTCATGGCCGCCGACCTGGAGCCTTGGCTCTCCGACTCCTGGTTCAACCTGGCCCTGCTGCACAAGTTCCGCCGCGACTGGGAGCAGGCCCGCACCGCCGGGCTGCGCGCCGTGGCCCTGCTGGACCGCGAGACCGGTGCCCCCGACTGGTGGAACCTCGGCATCACCGCCACCGCCCTGCAGGACTGGCCGCTCGCCCGCCGGGCCTGGCAGGCGTACGGACTGAGACTCCCCGGCGGACCCGGCACCGCCGCGGACGGGCCCGTCGACCTGGACCTCGGCACCACCCCGGTGCGGCTCTCCCCGGACGGCGAGTCCGAGGTGGTCTGGGGCCGCCGGCTCGACCCGGCCCGGATCGAGGTGCTGTCCATCCCGCTGCCGTCCTCCGGCCGCCGCTGGGGCGAGGTCGTGCTGCACGACGGCGCCCCGCACGGCGAGCGGGTCGCGGACGGCGTCGCCTACCCCGTCTTCGACGAGATCGAGCTGTGGGCGCCCTCGCCGGTGCCGACCTTCGTCGTGCTGCTGCAGGCAGCCACCGCGGGCGACCGGGACGCCCTGGAGCGGCTGGTCGCCGACGCCGGGTACGCCGCCGAGGACTGGACGAGCTCGGTGCGGCTGCTGTGCCGGGCCTGCTCGGAGAGCCGGATGGCGATCGACGACGGCCACACCGCGCACCACGACCCGCACGACGACGGCGACCCCACCCACCCCGGCCACCTCAGCCACCTCAGCCAGGGCAGCGCCGGCACCTCCTGGCTCGCCGAGCGCGAGTGCGGGATCGCCGCGCCGGCCTCGCTGGTGCGCACCCTGCTGGACCGCTGGGTGGCCGCCTCCCCCGCCACCCGGGCGTACCGGGACCTCGAAGAGGTTTGCTGAGGAACGGGTCCGCCCGGCGCCGTACCCTTGAGCGGTACACCTGGACGGAACCACGGAGCGGAAACCAGCGATGGCCGACGAGCACGAGCACGACCACCCCGAGCAGGACGAGACGGCGGAGCAGCAGGTCGTCGGCGAGCTGCCCGACGTCTCGAAGGGCACCGCCCGCCCGATCACGGTGTTCGGCAACCCGGTGCTGCACCGCGAGGTCGCCACGGTGACCGCGTTCGACGGTGAACTCGCCGCGCTCATCGACGACATGTTCGTCTCGATGTACGCCGCCGACGGGGTCGGCCTGGCCGCGAACCAGATCGGCGTCGACCTCAAGGTCTTCGTCTACGACTGCCCGGACGACGAGGGCGTGCGCCACGTCGGCCACGTCGTCAACCCGGTCCTGGAGGAGCTGCCGGCCGGCCGCCGCGCGCTGGACGACTCGCCGGAGGGCTGCCTCTCCGTGCCGACCGCGTACATGGAGCTGGCCCGTCCCGACTTCGCCGCGGTGACCGGCCAGGACAAGGACGGCAACCCCGTCCGGGTCGAGGGCACCGGCTTCTTCGCCCGCTGCCTGCAGCACGAGACCGACCACCTGTACGGCTACCTGTACATCGACCGGCTCTCCAAGCGGGACCGCAAGGACGCCCTGCGTCAGATGTCCGAGGGCACCCCCAAGTACGCCACCGTGCCCAACGACTGACGGTACGGCGGAACACGCGCCGAAGGGCCGCACCCGGATCCCGGGTGCGGCCCTTCGGCGGTTTCCGGCGCCGTGCGGCCCGGAGGCGGCCTGGAAGCGGCCTAGAAGTCGTCGTCGAAGGAGACCGAGCCCTCGACGGCGACCTGGTAGGCCGAGACCCGGCGCTCGAAGAAGTTGGTCAGCTCCTGGACGTTCTGCAGCTCCATGAACCCGAAGGGGTTGGTGGAGCCGTAGCGGATCGGCAGGCCGAGACGGGCCAGGCGCTGGTCGGCGACGGCCTCCAGGTACTGGCGCATCGACTCGGTGTTCATGCCGGGCAGGCCCTCGCCGCAGAGGTCGCGGGCGAACTGGAGCTCGGCCTCGACGGCCTCCTCCAGCATCTCGGTGACCTGCTTGGCCATCTGCTCGTCGAAGAGGTCCGGCTCCTCCTCGCGGACGGTGTCCACGACGGAGAACGCGAAGTCCATGTGCATGGACTCGTCGCGGAACACCCAGTTGGTGCCGGTGGCCAGGCCGTGCAGCAGGCCGCGGCTGCGGAACCAGTACACGTACGCGAAGGCGCCGTAGAAGAACAGGCCCTCGACGCAGGCCGCGAAGCAGATCAGGTTCAGGAGGAACGCGCGGCGGTCCTCCTTGGTCTGCAGCGAGTCGATGTGGTCGACCGCGTTCATGTACTTGAAGCAGAACTGCGCCTTCTGGTGGATGGAGGGGATGTTCTCCACCGCCGCGAAGGCCGCCGCACGGTCGTCCGGGTCGGGCAGGTAGGTGTCGAGCAGCGTCAGGTAGAACTGGACGTGCACGGCCTCCTCGAACAGCTGCCGGGACAGGTAGAGCCGGGCCTCGGGGGAGTTGATGTGCTTGTAGAGGCTCAGCACCACGTTGTTGGCGACGATCGAGTCACCGGTCGCGAAGAAGGCGACCAGCCGGCCGATCATGTGCCGCTCGCCCTCGCTCAGCTTGGCGAGGTCGGCGACGTCGGAGTGCAGGTCCACCTCCTCCACCGTCCAGGTGTTCTTGATGGCGTCGCGGTACCGGTCGTAGAACGACGGGTAGCGCATCGGGCGCAGCGTCAGCTCGAAGCCCGGGTCGAGCAGCATCTTCTGGCGGTCTTCGGTGCTCACTGGCAGGCCTCGCAGGACTCGGGGTTCTCCAGGGAGCAGGCGATGGCGTCCTGCTCGGCCTGGCTCATGGTCGGCGCGGGCACCGGCACGGCGGCGCGGGCGCCCGTGGCGGCCTGCGCGATCCGGGTGGCCGGGCGCGACCGCAGGTAGTACGTGGTCTTCAGGCCGACCTTCCAGGCGTACGCGTACATCGAGCTGAGCTTGCCGATGGTCGGCGCCGCCATGAAGAGGTTCAGCGACTGGCTCTGGTCGATGTACGGCATGCGGGCCGCGGCCAGGTCGATCAGCGCGCGCTGGGGCAGCTCCCACGCCGTGCGGTACAGCGAACGGACCTCGGCGGGCAGCCAGTTGAGGTCCTGCACCGAGCCGTTGGTCTCGCGCAGCGC
Organism: Kitasatospora sp. NPDC085895; assembly: GCF_040702125.1. Lineage (NCBI taxonomy): Bacteria > Bacillati > Actinomycetota > Actinomycetes > Kitasatosporales > Streptomycetaceae > Kitasatospora > Kitasatospora sp. NPDC085895. Next base: position 64,409 of record NZ_JBFBJY010000005.1, read on the forward strand.
GTCCCGGGTCTGCTGGTCCCAGACGCCGAGCTCCTTGAGCTCGCGCACCAGGTACGGGTTGACCTGGAGGAACTCGCCGGAGAGCGTCTCGCGCTTGAACAGGTTGGACACCTGCGGCTCGATGCACTCGTACACGCCGGCGATGGAGGCGATGGTGGCGGTCGGCGCGATCGCCAGCAGCAGCGAGTTGCGCAGGCCGGTCTCGGCGATCCGGGCGCGCAGCGCGTCCCAGCGCTCCGTCCACTGCGGGGCGGCACCGAAGTGGTCGATGTGCAGCTCGCCGCGGGCCGCGCGGGTCTCGCCGTACGCCTCGTGGCGGCCGAACTGCTCGGCGAGGTCCGCGGAGCGCTCGTAGGCGGTGAGCATGATGCGCTCGGAGATCAGGGTGGAGAGGGTCTTCGCCTCGGCGGAGTCGAAGTCGATCCGCAGCTGGAAGAAGACGTCCTGCAGGCCCATCACGCCGAGGCCGACCGGCCGCCAGCGGGAGTTGGAGGTGCCCGCCTCGGTGGTCGGGTAGAAGTTGATGTCGATGACCCGGTCGAGGAAGGTCACCGCGGTGCGGACGGTGGCGTCCAGGCGCTCCCAGTCCATCGCGTTCAGCAGGTCGGCGGCGGTGGCGCCGGCGGCCACGTGGGCGCCCAGGTTCACCGAGCCGAGGTTGCAGACGGCCGTCTCGGAGTCGTCGGTGACCTCCAGGATCTCCGTGCACAGGTTGGAGGAGTGCACGGTGCGGCCGGGCAGCGCGGTCTGGTTGGCGGCCCGGTTGGAGGCGTCCTTGAAGGTCATCCAGCCGTTGCCGGTCTGCGCCAGGGTGCGCATCATGCGGGCGTACAGGGTCTGCGCCGGGATGGTGCGGACGGCCTTGCCGGCCTGCTCGGCCTTGCGGTACGCCTCGTCGAAGTCGGCGCCCCACAGGTCGACCAGCTCGGGCACGTCGGCGGGGGAGAACAGCGACCAGTCCTCGTCGGCGTTCACCCGGCGCATGAACTCGTCCGGGATCCAGTGCGCCAGGTTGAGGTTGTGGGTGCGCCGGGCCTCCTCGCCGGTGTTGTCGCGGAGCTCCAGGAACTCCTCGATGTCGGCGTGCCAGGTCTCCAGGTAGACGCAGGCCGCGCCCTTGCGGCGGCCGCCCTGGTTGACCGCGGCGACCGAGGAGTCCAGGGTGCGCAGGAACGGCACGATGCCGTTCGACTGGCCGTTGGTGCCGCGGATCAGGCTGCCGCGGGAGCGGATCCGCGAGTAGGACAGGCCGATGCCGCCGGCGTGCTTGGACAGCCGGGCGATCTGCGCGTAGCGGTTGTAGATCGAGTCCAGGTTGTCCAGCGGCGAGTCCAGCAGGTAGCAGGACGACATCTGGGGGTGCTTGGTACCGGAGTTGAACAGCGTCGGAGAGGACGTCAGGTACTCCAGACGGCTCATCAGCCGGTAGAGCTCGGCCACCTCGGCCACCGACTGCTCGGTGTCGCCGACCGCGAGACCGGCCGCCACGCGCAGCAGGAAGTACTGCGGGGTCTCGACCACCTTGCGGGTGATCGGGTGGCGCAGCAGGTAGCGGGACTGCACGGTGCGCAGGCCGAAGTACTCGAAGCGGTCGTCGCCCTGCAGGTCGACCAGCGCGTCGAAGGCGGCCGCGTGCTTGGCCACGAAGGCCGCGGTGGTGTCGCCGATCAGGCCCTCGGCGTGGCCGACGGCGATCGAGGCGGCGAAGGTGACCGCGCCCTGGGAGACCGCCTCGTCGCGGATCTCCAGCGCCAGCAGGCGGGCCGCGAGCTTCGAGTACTGCGGGTCCTCGGCGATCATCGACGCGGCGGCCTCCACGGCCAGCCCGCGGAGCTCGGCGAAGTCCGAACCGGCGTGGCGGCCGCGCAGCGCGGCGGCGGCGACGTGGCCGGGGTCCACCTGGGGGAGGTCGGTGCTGCGGTCGGTGAGCAGCCGGAGCAGCGCGGCACCGGGGTCGGGCCGGTCGTTGTCGGCGGATCCCTGGGAGGGCAGGGTGACTGAGGCAGCGACGGTCAAGGCGCACTCTCTCCTGTGGCGGCAGCGGACGCTTCGGACACCCCCGGGCCGGGGGCCGGGGGCGCGTCCGGGCATGCGCGTGGCAGGGGGGACCGGCACCGCCCGACGGTGTCGGGGGTGCGCGTCGCCACCCGGCCCACCCGCGAGGCCCGGACGTACAGCTGTGCTTCATGGCATCTGCGGGGAAGCCGGTGGCACACCGTCGGCAGGCCCTCGGACTGCGCGGGCCCGGGCGTTCACGGGCCTGCTCACCGTTGCGGGGCAGTCCCGGACTTGCACCGGGTTCCCCTGCGTCGACAGCGAGAGTGAGCATACATGTTGTGGTGTCTCCCTGATGTACCCCCATATCTTGTGCACGCAGCGTGTCGCGTCCGTGGCTGGACACACTCCGGTGGGCGCAGTGCGCACATCCGACCCGCCCCTGACCCACCCGTTGCGCTCACGGAACGGTCACCACCCGAGACTGCGCCGCACCCCATGGCCTACGATCTCTGGCCATGAGTGACGGTACGGGGGCCACGCCCGGTTGGACGGGTCAGCCCGGGTCCCAGGGGGGACCGGCGAATCCCGCGGAGCAGGGGGCACAGGGTGCCCAGTCCTTCCCGCCGCAGGCCGGCTTCGGCACGCCGCCCGGCTTCCCCGCGCAGGCGTCGCACCAGCAGTGGCCGCTGCCCCAGCAGGCGCAGACCGCGATCCCGGACTGGGAGGCGCTGGCCCAGCAGCACGAGGCCTCGTCGCGCCGAAAGAAGCTGATCTGGACGGGCGGCATCGTGCTCACCGCCTGCGTCCTCGGCGGGGCGGTCGGTCTGGCCGTCATGAAGGGCGTGCACGGCGGCACTCCGGAGACCGGCGCATCGTCCAGCGCCTCGGCCTCGGCGCACCCGTCCGGCTCGGTCCCCGCCAACTCGCCGACCGTGCCCGGCCAGCCCGACCTGCTGGCCGACAAGTCCGGTCAGGCGAACCTCGCCATCGGCCCGGACGCGCAGCTCGCCGAGGTGGAGGGCGGTTATGCGCTGCGCATGCGGAGCAACAACAACTCCTACGCCCAGTCGGCGAACCAGCTGGTCGACGTCGGCAAGAGCTTCTCGATCGCGGCATGGGTCTACAACGAGGCGCCCGGCGGATCGCGCACGGCGATCAGCCAGGGCGACGGCATCTCGTACTCCTTCGACCTGTCCCGCGACGACGCCAGCGGCAAGAAGGCGTGGGCGTTCCGGGTGCAGACCGCGGACGGCGGCGCCGACGGCACGGTCGTCCAGGCGGTGGCCCCAGAGAGCCTGGAGACGGTGACGCAGTGGGTGCTGCTCACCGCGGTCTACGACGCCGGCCAGCGCACCATCACGCTCTACGTGAACGGCGCGCAGGCGGCCACCGCCAAGCTCAACGGCCCCATCTGGGCCGGGCCCGGTCCGCTGCAGCTCGGCCGCAGCCGGCACCACGGGATCTGGGGCGACAACTGGGCCGGCGTGGTCGGGCGGATCCTGGTCTGGAAGGAGCCGCTGAACCCCCAGCAGGTCGCCAGCCTCAAGTCCGGCGGTACGGGCCTCAGCGCCAAGCCGGTCAACTCCTGGCTCGTCGGCGGCTGATCCGCCGCCGGGGGAGGCCACGGCCGGGGCCGTGGCCTCCCTCACGCCTGCCGCGGTGTCACCAGCGTTCGGGGTGTGAAAAGATGGCGCCCGAGCGAACGGGGATGGCGGCATCAGGCCGAGTGGGGGCGCATCGGTTTCGGAAGTGCCCGCGCGCGGCCGGCCGGAACCCCCGGCGAGTTCAGGCGAGCAGGAGACGGCCCGGCAGAGACGGCCGTCGTCCGCGGAGCGGCCCGCGGCCTGACCGACCGTCGGGCCGTCCCGACCTGTCGTCGGATGCCCGGCCCCGGAACGGCTGCTCACCAGGGGGCGGGGCGAGCAGTTGCTTTTTTCGGGGGGAATAAGAGCGTGAACACTCTGTCCATCGTGATTCCCGCGCTCAACGAGGCGTCAAACCTTCCCGCGGTGATGGGCACGGTGCCGGTCGCAGAACTCGCGGCAGCCGGTTGGGACACCGAGGTGGTGGTCGTCGACAACGCCTCGACGGACGACACCGCGGCCGTCGCCCGGTCGTTGGGCGCCCGGGTCGTCTCGCAGCCGGCACGGGGTTACGGGAACGCCTATCTCGCGGGCTTCGACGAGGCCACCGGCGACGTGATCGCCACCGGCGACGCGGACTGCACCTATCCGTTCGACGCCCTGCCCGACCTGTTGCACACCCTGGTCGAGCGCGACGTGGAGTTCATGACGACCGATAGGCTCCGGCGCAGCAACCGGCGTGCCATGAAGCCCTCGCACTTCGTCGCCAACCACGCCCTGAGCGCGCTCAGCCGCACGCTCTTCCGCAACGGCCTGCGGGACTCCCAGTCCGGCATGTGGATCTTCCGGCGGTACATCTGGGACGGCCTGGACGTCCGTTCCGGCGGCATGGCCTTCTCCCAGGAGATCAAGAACGCCGCCACCTCGGCCGGGTACCGCTTCATGGAGGTCCCGATCGAGTACCGCACCCGAGGCGGCGAGGTGAAGCTCAACGCCCTGCCGGACGGCATGGCCAACCTCCGCCAGCTCTTCAACCACCGCTTCCGGCGCCACGGCGGACCGCAGCCGGTTCCGGTGTCCGCCCGCAAGCAGGCCAGGATCCCCGCCCAGAAGCCGCGCAACGAACGCATCGAGGCGGTATGAGCACGCAGTCCGAGGACGCCCTGCCCGAGGAGGCGCTGCCCGAGGACGCGCCGGAGGAGACCGCCCCGAAACCCGCCGGCCGCCGGCGGCGCACGGCACGGCGCCGCCGACGGCCGGCGGTCGTCCTGGCCGGCGCCCTCGCGGCGGTCGCGGTGGGGTTCGCCCTGTGGACGGCACCCACCACCCGCGAGATCCTGCTCGACTCCTTCACCGAGCGGCCCCGGACGTACGCCGAGCTCTTCTTCACCGCCACGCCCGGGTTCGAGGGATCGACCGTCGTCGTCCCGGTCGCCGTCACCGACCACGGCGAGGGATCCCAGGGATACCGGGTGCGGGTCACCCTGGAGTCCCCGTCCGGGCAGGTCCTGGCCAGTTCGACGACCCCCCTGAAGGCCCACTACGGCGCACCGGTGCCCCTGGTCGCGAAGCTGCAGACCAACGCCGACGTCGCCCTCGTCCGGGTCGCCCTCGTCGGCCACCCGCAGAGCCTCTACTTCCGCTTCGGGAAGTCCCAGACCCCTCATGGCTGAGGCACCGGACGCACCCCCGACGAGCCGCCGCCCTGGAACCCTGATGCGTACGATCCTGCAGGTCACCCCCTACTACCCGCCCCACCTCGGCGGCCTCGAACGCGTGGTGGAGAACCTCTCCGTCCAGCTGGCCGAGCGCCACGAGGTGCGGGTGGTCACCACCGTGCTGGGCGCCGGCGGCGCCGGACGGCGCACCGGCGGACCGGTCGCCGTCCGCCGGCACCGGGCCGTGGAGGTGGCGCACACCGCGCTCGCCCCCGGGCTGCCGGTCTCCCTGCTGCGCGCACCGCGCGGCGCCGTGCTGCACCTGCACTGCGCGCACGCCCTGATGCCCGAACTCGTCGCGCTCACCGCCCGGCTGCGCCGGCAGCGGTTCGTCCTGCACTTCCACCTGGACGTGGACGCCTCCGGCCGGCTCGGCCGGCTGCTGCCCGTGTACAAGAAGCACGTCCTGGCCCGGGTCATGCGGGCCGCCGCCGCCGTCATCGTGCTGACCGACGCCCAGGGCGCCTTCGTCCGGGACACCTACCGGGTGCCCGCCGAGCGGGTCTTCACCGTGCCCAACGGCGTCGGCCGCCAGTACTTCATGCCCGTCCGCACACCGGAGCCCGGGCCGCTCCGGCTGCTGTACGTCGGCCGGCTCAGCGCCCAGAAGAACGTCGCGCGGCTGCTCGACGCGATGGCCCTGACCGAGCAGCCCGTCCGGCTGCGGATCGTCGGCGACGGCGAACTGCGCTCCCGGCTGGAAGCCCGGGCCCGGCAACTCGGCCCGGAAACGGTCGAGTTCGCCGGCGGCCTGCACGGCGAGGAGCTCGTCGCCGCGTACGCGGCGGCCGACGCCTTCGTCCTGCCCTCCGACCGGGAGGGCATGCCGCTGGTCGCCCTGGAGGCGATGGCCGCCGCCCTTCCGGTGATCGCGACCGACGTGCCCGGCAACCGCGAACTCCTCACCGGCACCGGCCTGCTGGCCGCACCCGAACCGGCCGCCCTCGCGGCCGCGATCGACCGGCTCGCCGCCGACCCGGCGCTGCGCGGCCGGCTCTCCGAACGGAGCGCCGCCGCCGCCCGGGCCTACACCTGGGAGACGGTCGCCGCCCGGGTCGAAGAGGTCTACGCCGAGGCCGGCCTGTGACCGCCCGCGCCCTCCTCCCGCACTTCCGCGGACGCACCGGCGTCGTCCTCGGCAGCGCCCTGGCCTGCGTGGTCGAGATGCTGCCCGGCGTGCCCGGCGCCGTGGCGACGGCGGCCGGGCTCTGGCTGCTGGTCGGCGCCCCGGTGGCGCTCTGGCGCGGCACCGCCGCCATGGTGGTCTCCACCCGCGAGGCCGGCCTGATGGTCGCCGTCGGCCTGGCCGTCGTGACGGACATCCTGATCGCACTCGGCGTCAACACCCTGCTGCCGCTGTTCGGCGCGGACCAGCCGCTCACCCGGATCAACCTCGCCGGAGCCAGCGGCATGGCGGCCGCCGTCCTCGGCGCCTTCCTCCCCGAGGAGGAGCGACCCGCCGCCCGTCGCCGTACCTGCCTCCCGCACGGGACGGCCGCCCTGGCCTGCCTCGCCGGGCTCGCCCTGGTGCTCTCCGTGGCCGGCCCGGTCCGGCTCAACAACGGGCTCGGCGGCGCCGTCAGCACCCTGGCACTGGTCGCCGTCGCCGTCCTGCTGCTCCTGCTGATGCTCCGCCGCCGGAAGTACCCGCCGCCGCTGCTCGCGGCCGGCCTGTACACCGCCGCGGCTGCCCTCCTGCTCATGAACTCGCTCCGCGGCTGGGGCATCGCCGGGCACGACATCCAGCGGGAGTACGAGTACTTCCGGCTGACCCTCGGCGGCTCCTACTGGAACGTCGAGCTCTACCCCGATGCCTACAACGCCTGCCTCAGCGTCACGCTCCTCCCGCTCTCCTTCACACGGCTCACGGCGATCCCGGACGTCTACGTCTTCAAGGTCGTCCTGCCGTTGCTGTTCGCCCTGACGCCGGTACTCGTGCACCGCGCCGTGCGCAACGTCGCGCCGCAGTTCACGGCGCTGCTCGCGGCCGTCTACTTCATGCTGTTCCCGACCTTCTTCACCGACATGACCTTCCTCGGCCGGCAGGAGATCGCGTTCCTGCTGCTGGGGTGCGCCATGGCGGTGCTGACGGACACCGCCCGCCCGCTGCGCGCCCGGCGCCTCGCCGTCCTGGCGCTCCTCGTCGGCTGCGTGCTCTCGCACTACTCGACGACCTACGTCGTCGTGGCCACCCTCGGCGTCGCCTACGCGGTCGAACTGCTCTGGCGGCTGGCCGGGCGGGGCCGGCGGCAGCGGCGCCGCAGCAGGGTGGCCAAGGCGGAGCCGGTCGTCACCTGGTGGCTGGTGCTCGTCCCGGCCGTCCTGGCCGTCGTGTGGGCCGGACCGGTCACCCACACCAGCGTGCAGTTGAAGAGCACGCTGGGCATCGTCGTCCAGGAGATCCTCCACCCCGGCCAGGGCAAGGGCGGCTCCTCCGACACCTCCTACAGCCTGTTCGGCGGCACGAAGGCCAGCCCGCAGCAGCGGCTGGACGACTACCGGGCCGAGACCGTCGAGGCCACCGAGTCGAAGCGGGCGGCCGGCGACTTCTTCCCGCTGCAGTCCGTCGAGGGCCAGAAGATGGCGGCGGTCACCCAGGAGGACATGCCGCTGACCGCGCTCGGCCGCGCGCTCGACACGGCCGGCGTCAGCGTCACCGGGCTGAACGGCGCGCTCCGCCAGGGCGCGGCGCTGCTGCTCCAAGTGCTGGTGGTGGTGGGGCTCGCCGCCGTCCTGCGGGCCCGCCGCCGCGCCTTCCGGCCGCTGCGGGACCAGGTCACGCTGACGGTCGGCGCACTCGCCATGGTCGCGCTCTTCACCCTGCTGCCCCAGCTGTCGGTGGACTACAGCGTGCTCCGGGCCTTCCAGCAGGGGCTGTTCTTCTTCGCGCCGTTCCTCGCCGCCGGCACCCTGTGGCTGCTGCGCTGGGCCGGCCGCCGAACCGTACCGGTGGCCGCCGGCCTGGCGGTCGCGCTCTTCCTCGACCTGACCGGCGTCGTTCCCAAGGTGCTCGGCGGCTATCCGGCCCAGCTCCAGCTCAGCAACGCCGGGCGCGCGTACGACATCTACTACCCGCACGCCGAGGAGGAGATGGCGGTGTTCTGGTTGGAGCAGCAGATCGCCGCCGACAAGCGGCAGCTGCTGCAGACCGACCGGTTCACCTTCAGCCGGCTGCAGACCCTGATCACCGGACCCGCCGAGGGCGACATCCAGCCCGTCCTCGTCCGCCCCAACTCCTACGTCCTGCTGGGGACCACCTCCCTGCGAAAGGACGAGGTGACGGTCTTCTACCGTGGGGACCTCATCACCTACAAATATCCGACGGCACTGCTGGGTGCGACCAAGAACCGGATCTACAGCAGTGAGGGAGCGGTGATCTACCGATGAGTACGTCCACCGGGACGCCGCGGGTCCTGATGGTCAGCCACTACTACCCGCCGCACCTCGGCGGCATCGAGAACGTCGCCCGCCAGGAGGCCGTCCACCTGGCCGCCCGGGGCGCCGACGTGACCGTGCTGACCAGCGGCGACCGCAGCTCCGTCCGCGACGAGGACGGCGTGCGGGTGATCCGGATCGCCGCCTGGAACGGTGCCGAACGGGCCGGCGTGCCCTTCCCCGTGCTGTCGCCCCGCGTGCTCGCCACCGCCCTGCGGCACGCCCGCCGGGCCGACGTGGTGCACATCCACGACTGCCTCTACCTCACCTCCTGGGCCGCCGGACTCGCCGCCGTGCTCACCCGCACCCCGCACGTGCTCACCCAGCACGTCGCCCTGGTCGAGCACCCCTCCGCGCTGGTCCGCGCCGTCCAGCGCGCCGTGTACGCGGTCGCCGGCCGCGGCCTGTTGCGCCGTGCCCGCCGGGTGATCACCCTCAACGCGGCCGTCGCCGAGTTCGCCGTCCGCGGCGGCGCCCGCCCCGAACGCGTCCGCCACCTCGCCAACGGGGTGGACACCGCGCTCTTCCGCCCCGCCGCCTCGGTCGCCGAACGTGCCGACGCCCGCAAACGCCTCGGCCTGCCCGACGACCGCGTCCTCGCCCTCTTCGCCGGCCGCCTGGTGCCCAAGAAGGGCTACGACCTGCTGCTCGCCGCGCACCGCCCGGAGGACCGCTACGACCTGGTGTTCGCCGGCGACGGCGATCCGCAGGCCCTGGCCGGCCGCCGGGGCGTGCACGCCCTGGGCGCCCTCGCCCCGGAGGACCTCGCCGACGCCTACCGCGCCTGCGACCTGTTCGTCCTCCCGTCCACCGCCGAGGGGTTCCCGCTCACCGTCCAGGAGGCCATGGCCTCCGGCCTGCCCGTGGTCACCACCGACGACCCCGGCTACGCGCCCTACGCCCTCGACCGCACCCTCGTCCGGCTGCTGCCGCGCGACGAGGCCGGCCTGCGCACCGCACTCGCCGAACTCGCCGCCGACCCCGGTCTGCGGGCCCGCATGGCCGCATACTCCCGCCGGTACGCCACCGACGCCTTCTCCTGGCCCGAGCACAGCGCCGCCCTGGTCGAGCACTACGGGGCCCGCGCATGAGACCCCGCACCCCGCGCCCCCGGCCGGGCGCCCGCACCCGTGGCTAGGCGCCGCGGCAGGCACGCCAGGCCGCCGGACCAGATGTACCGCAGCACCTTCTTCCTGCTGGCCTCCTCGGTGAGCACGGCCGGGCTCGGCTTCCTGTTCTGGGTGGTCGTCGCACGCTTCTACACACCCGAACAGGTCGGCCTGGCCACCTCGCTGATCTCGGCGATCTCCCTGCTCGCCTACCTCAGCATGTTCGGCCTGAACAGCACGCTCGTCCGCTTCCCGGCGCCGGAACCCGCCCGCAACGCCCAGATCACCCAGGCGATCGCCCTGGTCGCGGCCGTCTGCGGCATCGCCGCGCTGATCTACCTCGCGGGGCTTCCGCTGTACGGCCCCAAGCTGCTCTTCGTCCGCTCCGACCCGGTGCAGGCCGCCGCGTTCGTCCTGTTCTGCGTCTGCGCAGCCGTCAACGCCCTCACCGACTCCGTCTTCGTCAGTGCCCGGCTCCCGCAGCTCAACGTGCTGGTCGACGGCATCGTCCAGGGGCTGACCAAGCTCGCACTGCCGGCCGCACTCGTCGCACTCGGACCGGGCGGCATCGTCTCCTCCACCGGCGGCGGCTACCTCGTCGCCGTACTGGCGTCCATGCTGCTGATGCACCGCCGGATCGGCTTCCGCTTCGACTTCCGCACCCGCGGCACCCGCCTGCGCGAACAGCTCGGCTTCTCGCTGGCCAGCCACACCTCCAGCCTGCTGAACCTGCTGCCGCTGATGGTCGTCCCGCTCATCGTGCTGGAACGCCTGGGCACGGCCGCGGCCGGCTACTACTACGTCGCCTTCCAGATCGCCAGCCTGCTGCACGCCGTCTCCGGTGCCGTCGGTGACGCCCTGTTCGCGGAGGTTTCCTCGGACGAGTCCCGCTTCGGCGAACTGCTGCGCCGCTCGGCCCGGATCATCGCCGCGGTCCAGGTCCCCGCCGTACTCGCCGTGGCCGCGGCCAGCCCCCTGCTGCTACAGATCTTCGGCCCCTCGTACGCGGAGCGGGGCCGCGGCCTGCTCGTCGCCCTCGCGGTCGGCGCGCTCGCCGTGGCCCTGAACACCTGGGCCGGATTCGGCCTCAAGGCGGCCCGCAGGATGGGCCACCTGATCTTCGGCAACGTCCTCTTCGCGGCCGCGACCATCGGCCTCACCGCGCTGTGGGCACCGCGCGGACTGGTGTGGGTCGGCCTGGCCTGGGGCACCGGCAGCCTGCTGGCCGGGCTCTACGGGACGGCCGCCCTGCTCGCGTCACGGCCGCGCGTCGGGCAGCAGGACGTGCCGGTCGCCCCGTACCCCGCCGCCCCGGTGCAGCCCCGCCCCTTCGTGCCGCCGCAGCCGCACCCCGCCGCTCCGCCGCACCCCCGGCCGGCCGCACCGCCGCCGTCCCGCTCCGGGGTCCAGCAGTACCCCCACCCGACCGTCCGCCCCGAGGGCCCCCACCGATGAGGACCGCCGCCTGATGCCGCGCCGCAAGCCGTCCGGCACCGGACCCCGCACCGTCGCCGTCGTCACGCCCTACTACCCGCCGAAGATCGGCGGGGTGGAGAACTACGCGGCACGCATCGCCCGGGCAGCCGCCGACGACCCCGGGCTGCAGCCGGTGGTCATCACCACCCGGCTCGACGGCCTGCGCACCACCGTCACCACCGAGGACGGCGTGCAGGTCGTCCGCCTCGGCGCCTGGCTCCGGTTGTCCAACACCCCGCTCAGCCCGCTCTGGCCGTTCCAACTGCGGCGCTGGCTGCGCCGCAGCGGCGCCGAGGTGGTCAACGCCCACAGCCCCGTTCCGGGCCTCGCCGACGTGGCGGTCGCAGTGGCCGGCCGGCGGCGGTCCGTCCTCACCTACCACGCCGGATCGATGCACAAGGGGGAGGCCGGCAGCGGTGCCGCGGACCGGCTGATCGGCCTGTACGAGACGCACGTGCTGCCGCGGGTCTTCCGCCGCGCGGACGCGCTCGTCGCGGTCTCCCCGGTCTCGCTGGCGCACGGGCAGCCGCACGCCGTCGAGATCAACCCCGGCGCCGACCTCGGCCGCTTCACCCCGGGGGCGCCGCCCTCCACCCGCCCCCGCACGGTCCTCTACGTCGGCCGGATGGACCGGTCCTCCGCCTGGAAGGGCGTGGACGTCCTGATCCGTGCCCTCGCCGGACCCACCGGGCCGGCCGGTGCGCGGCTGCGCCTGGTCGGCGGCGGCGACGCCGTCGGCGACCACCTGGCGCTCGCCGCCCGGCTGGGCATCGCCGACCGGGTCGAGGCCCCGGGGGAGCTCACCGGCCGGGACCTCGTCGAGGCGATGCGCACCGCAGCCCTCGTCGTCCTGCCCTCCCGCACGGAGGCCGAGTCCTTCGGCATGGTCCTGGTGGAGGCGATGGCCTGCGGCACGCCGGTGGTCGGCTCGGCGGTGGGCGGCATCCCCGGGGTCGTCGTGGACGGCGGGACCGGGCTGCTCGTCCCGCCCGGCGACCCCGGTGCCCTGGCGGACGCCTGCCGGCGGGTCCTCGACGACGGAGCGCTGGCGGACCGCCTCGGCGTCGCCGGCCGCCGCCGCGCCGAGGAGCGCTACGACTGGCGGAAGCTGACCGACCGCCACCTCGACCTGTTCCGCGGGGCGTGACGCCTACGGCTGCGACTGGGCGCGGCGCTGGTAGGCGGCGACGGAGTCCTTGAAGGCGTCGAACGCCGGCTTGTGGCTGCCGTCGTAGCGGCGCAGACCGTAGAACAGCGACCGGCGCTGCTTGTCCTTGGCGGTGCCCGAGTCCTGCTCGGCGAACCAGAAGACCGCGGTCACGTGCGGATTCGCCGCGGCGGCGGGGACGGTGTCACTGGCGATGTCGGCCTGGAACCCCTCCGTCACGTGCGAGGCGTTCGGCGGGATCGTCCGGCCGTCCGCCGCGCTGCCCGGGCCGTTGGTCGGCGCACCCGTCTCGGTGATCCAGACGGGCATGTTGCCCGAGCCGTACTTGTCCAGGACGGCGACCAGGTTGTTCTTCGCGCTGCTGATCTCCTCCATCGCCGTCCCGAAGTCGGTCTTCGCACTGGGCAGATGGGGATAGGTGTAGGGGTGGTAGCTGAGCGCGTCCACCAGTTTGTTGCCGCCGAGCCGGCACACCTGCTCCAGGAACTCGGTGTGCGAGACGTGCCCCTCCGCCGGGTTGGTGGCCACCGCGGCCAGCCCGCCCAGCAGCAGGTACGCCTTCGGGTCGGCACCGCGCAGCGCCTTGGACGTGACGGTCAGCAGCCGGGTGTACGCGGCCGCATCGGGCTTGGGCGCCCAGAAGGGGATGTTGGGCTCGTTCCAGATCTCCCAGACGTGGATGCCCATCGGCGCGTACCGCTGCGCCGCGTCCCGCGCGAACGCGGCGAAGACGTCGAACTTCGCCGGCGGGCACGACGGGTCTTCCTTGCACTCGGCCGAACGGGCCCAGCCCGGCGTGTAGCCGATGGTCGGCAGGACCTCCAGCTTGCGCGCGTGCGCTGCCTTGACGACCCGGTCGAAACGCTGCCACAGGTAGTTCTTCGGGCTGTCCGGCTGGATGTTGTTCCAGGACAGGTCGACGCGGATCCACTTCGCGCCGAGCTCCACCGAGTCGTCCAGGGCGACCGCCAGCTCCTGGTCCGACTTCCAGGTGAGGGTGTCGCCGAAGGCGATGCCGATGCGGAGCTGCTTGCCGTTCTGCGGGGCGGTCGGGGACGGCGCGACCGCCGGCGTCTCGGCGACCGCGGAGGAGGACGCGCGGGTGAAGACGCTCGCAGTCACGGTCGCCACCAGCGATATCAAGAACGCCAGCGCCGCCACCAGCAGCCGCTTCCGCCTGGCCCATTGCATCCCCATGCGGTACAGCCTAGGCCAGCGTCCGACGTGCCCTGTCAGAAGGTCAGTGCATAGACCATCAGATCCATGCCCGGCAGCGGCGCCCAGTCCCGCTCGGGGGAGCGGCGGAATCCGAGCCGTTCGTACACCCGGTGGGCCTCGGTCATGTCCGGGCGGGTGGAGAACGCCATCCCGGCCAGGCCGAGTTCGAGGCTGCGCTCCATCGAGGCCCGCACCAGCGCGGTGCCGACGCCCCCGCCGCGGGCCGACCGGGACACCGCCAGCATCCGGATCTCACCCTCGTGCGGTAGCGAGACGTCGGCCCAGGCGGTGCCGCCGACCGCGAAGGTCACGCAGCCGAGCAGGCGCCCGTCCCCCGCGTCGACCGCGACGAGGAGTTCGGCCTCCTCGCTGCGCCGGCGGGCGTCGCGGAGGAGCGCGGCGTACCGGCCGTCCGCGAGGCTGTAGCCGTCGCCGACGAAGACTTCGACCGAGAGCTCCCCGGCCGGGTCGAGGTCCTGTTCGCGGGCTCGGCGGATGACGACGTCCATCCCCCCAGTCTGCCCTCGTCCCGCCCGCTTCCGGACGGTGCCCGGTGCAGCCGGTCCGGGACGGCCGGGTCGGTGGGGTAGCCGCCGGGGCGGTGCCAGTTGTCGCGGCCGTTGCGGCCGGAGCGGTCGACCTCGCGGCCGACCACCGCTCCGATCAGGGCGAAGCCGCCGACGGCGGCGAACAGGATCACGGCGCTCATGAACACGGAGGAGGAAGTCATGCATCCACTCTCCCGGGGCGGGCGCGGCCCGACGAGTGGCAGAAAAGCCCTCTTGCATCGAAATCCTGCCACGGGCATCCTGGGGCCATGCTGAAGAACGTGGTCGCCGTCGTCCTGGAAGAAGTGCACCCCTTCGAACTCGGCGTCGCCTGCGAGGTGTTCGGCCTCGACCGCACCGACGAGGGCCTGCCCGTCTACGAGTTCGCCCTCGCCTCCGACCGGCCCGGGCCCAAGCGCACCCACGCCGGCTTCAGCGTAGACGTCCCGCACGGGCCCGAACGCCTCGCCCGGGCCGACCTGATCGTCCTCACCGCCACCGGCCTGCGCGACGAGTACCCGCCCGCCCTCGTCGCGGCCCTCCGCGCGGCCGTCGAGGGCGGCGCCCGCGCCCTCTCCATCTGCAGCGGCAGCTTCCTGCTCGGCGCCGCCGGACTCCTCGACGGCCGCCGCTCCACCACCCACTGGAAGCACGCCGCCGAGATGGCCCGGCGCTTCCCGCTCACCACCGTCGAACCCGACGTGCTCTACGTCGACGAGGACCCCGTCATCACCTCCGCCGGCACCGCCGCCGGGATCGACGCCTGCCTGCACCTCGTCCGCAAGGTGCAGGGCGCCGAGGTCGCCCGTGGCATCGCCCGGCGCATGGTCGTCGCACCGCACCGGGAAGGCGGTCAGGCCCAGTTCGTGAACCGCCCGCTGCCCGAGTCCGACGTCGACTCGCTCGCCCCCGTCCTGGACTGGATGCGGCACCACCTCGACGAGGAAGCCACCGTGGAGCGGCTCGCCGCCCTCGCCCACATGTCCCCGCGGACGTTCGCCCGCCGCTTCCAGCAGGAGACCGGCACCACCCCGCACCGCTGGCTCACCGGCCAGCGGCTGCTGCTCGCCCAGCGGCTCCTGGAGGGCACCGCCGAGCCGATCGACGCCGTGGCCGCCCGCTGCGGCTTCGGCAACGCCGCCACGCTCCGCCACCACTTCGCCCGCCGCCTCGGGACCACCCCGCACGCCTACCGCCGCGCCTTCGCCAGCCCCGAGATCGCGGCAGGGGTGTAGCGCGAGGGGCAGGCAGCGGTGCGCGCTGAGAGGCGCCTGTGGGGGCCGCCAGAGACTGCGGGTACTCGTAGGCGTGGCGGCAGGGCGAGTCCATGGTGATGGAGCAACCGCCGCATCTCCCGGGTAGAGGCGGCGGTTGCCCGGTCATCAGGCCGCTCGGTCATCCGGCCGCCCGCGCGGGCGGGACGGTCGGGGCCGCGGGTCGGGGCACCCGGCGCCGGCGGCTCGCGGCGTTACTCGCCGAGGGCGGCGACGCCCGCCTGGGCGAACTGCTCGTCGAGGTCGCCGCTCGGGGCACCGGCGACGCCGATGGCCGCCACGGGCGCGTCCTTGGCCTGCACCGGGGCGCCGCCGCCCAGGAACAGGGTGCCCGGTATGTCCTTCAGGTTCGGCGTCTGGGTCAGCCGCTTCGCCAGCTCGGAGGTCGGGGCGTTCCAGGAGACCGCGGTGAAGGCCTTGCGCTCGGCCGACTCGGGCGACTGCGGACCGGCACCGTCGCCGCGCAGCGCCACGATCGTGTTGCCGTTGCGGTCCACCACGGCGACCGAGACCTTGTAGCCGCCCTTGCCGGCCGCGTCCATCGCGGCCAGTGCGGCCTTGGTCGCGGCGTCCACCGACAGGTGCGAGGAGGACACCACGTCCTTGCCGCCGACCTCGGCGCGGGCCACCGCAGGAGCACCGGCGGCGCCGGGAGTCTCCGCGCTCGCCGCCACCGCACCGAAGGTGCCCGCACCCAGGGCGGCCACCGCCACGGCACCGCCCAGCACCCGTGCCCGCATCGACGTCTTCTTCATTCCGACTCCTCGGCGACTCACCGGTCCGGCCCCTGCGGCTCGGACACACTTCGATCCTCAGGGCCTCACCCCCTCCGCCGCGTCGGCGTTCCGGCTCGCCTCCGCAGGCATGATGGAGGACACCGGGGTCAACCGATCGGCCGATGTGCGGCATCGGCGGACCGGCCAGAATCCCAACCAGGACGCGGTCGGTTCGTGACCGGTCCTTGGGCCGATCCTCGGCCTGTCACCGGCCGGTGGGTGTCCGTCGGCCGGTGCCGACCGGCGGCCGGAGCGCCGGAGCGTCGGGACACCGAGGGTCAGCGCGCACCACTTCACATCGGGGCAGCACCCGCAGCCAGACCCGCAGAACGACCGGACCCTGCAGAACAGGAGGACCACGTGCGACCGCCGCAGCGCAACGACGCCGACGCCGACACCGACGAACGACGCCTCGTGCTCGCCCTCGACACGGCCTTCCTGCTGCTCCTCGCCGGGTCCCTCAGCCGCTTCCTCACCCACCACCCCGGCAGTCCGGCCACCCCCTGGGTGATCGGCCTCTCCGCCGCACTCGCCGCCGCCCAGCTCACCGGATCCCGGCTGCTCGCCCCGCCCCGCGCGGACGCCTCGGACGCCGGCCCGTCCGGTGAGGAGGGTGCCGGCGAGGACGGTGCGGGTGAGGACGCCGTCGGCGAGCCGGCACCATCAAATCAGGCTGCCATCCGACCCAGCAGCAGCGCAGTCGGCCACGCCACGCGGCGCACCGCCGCGCACGCCATCCGCCGCAGCCGTACCGCAGCAGGCGTGCTCGCGCTGGTCGTCGCCCTCTGGGTGGTCCTCGTCCTGTTGGCGCCGAGCTTCGCCTGGTGCGCCGTCCCGTTCGTCTACACCGCGCTGCGCACCCTGCCCACCAAGGCCGCCCTGCCGCTGGTCGCCGTGCTCACCGCGTTGGTCACCGCCGGCCAGGCCCGGCTGCCCGGTCAGGCCGACGCCACCCTGCTGATCCTGCCGCCCACCGTCGCGGCCCTCGCCACCGTCGTCTTCCTCACCATGCGGAGACAGACCGCCCGGCAGCGGGCACTCGTCGACGACCTCGTCCGCACCCGTCGCGACCTCGCCTCCACCGAGCGCCGCGAGGGCACCCTCGCCGAACGGGAACGCCTCGCCATGGAGATCCACGACACCCTCGCCCAGGGCCTCTCCAGCCAGCAGATGCTGCTCCAGGCCGCCGACCGCACCTGGGACGCCGACCCGGACACGGCACGCCGCCACGTCCGTACGGCCGCTGCCGTCACCGGCCGCAACCTCGCCGAGGCCCGCCGCTTCGTCCACGACCTCGCACCGGCCGAGCTGGCCGACGGCGGCGGGCTCGACCACGCCCTGCGGGCCCTCGCCGACCGTGAGAGCGCGGAGACCGGCCTGCCCGTCCGCTTCCACCTCGACGGCACGCCCGTCCCGCTGCCGCCCGCCGCCCAGTCCGCACTGTTGCGGATAGCGCAGGGCGGCCTCGCCAACGTGCGGGAGCACGCCGACGCCTCCGCCGCCGCCCTCACCCTCTCCTACCTCGGCGACCAGGCCGTCCTCGACATAGCCGACAACGGCCGCGGCCTGCCCCCGGACACCTCCGGGGCCACCGGCTCCCGGGGCCACGGGCTGCCCGCCATGCGGGCCAGACTGCGCCAGCTCGGCGGCACCCTCACCGTCGAGAGCACCCCGGGCGAGGGCACCGTGCTCTCCGCCGCCGTTCCCCTGCACACCGGGAGGCCGGGATGAACCCGCCGGTTCGGCTCCTCGTCTGCGACGACCACGCGGTCGTCCGGGCGGGCCTGCTCGCGCTGCTCGCCAGCGCGGGCGACATCGAGGTGGTCGGCGAGGCCGGCAGCGGGGAGGAGGCCGTCACCCTCGCCGCCAGGCTCCGGCCGCAGGTGGTCCTCATGGACCTCCAACTGGGCAGCGGCATCGACGGCGTCGAAGCGACCCGGCGGATCACCGCGGAGCCCGACGGGCCGTACGTCCTCGTCCTCACCACCTTCGACACCGACGCCGACATCACCCGCGCCATCGACGCCGGGGCCACCGGCTACCTGCTGAAGGCCGAGCGTCCGGAGGAGCTGTTCGCGGCCGTGCACGCGGCGGCCGCCGGCCGCACCGTGCTCTCACCGCCGGTGGCGAGCCGGGTGATGGCGCAGATGAGAGCCCCGGCCCCCCGGCTCACCGAACGCGAACAGGAGATCCTCGCCCGTCTCTCCGAAGGGCTGGGCAACCGGGAGATCGCCCGCGCCCTGTTCATCAGTGAGGCGACCGTCAAGACCCACCTCGGCCGCATCTACGACAAGCTCGGTGTCGAGACCCGTGCGGGTGCCGTCGCCACCGCCAAGGAGCGCCGCCTACTGAGATGACGACCGGCGGCGGTGGCCCGGGCAGGTCCGGTACCTGTCCGACCTAGCCGACCTGCCCGCCCGGCAGGTGGTCGGTGGTGTTCCAGAAGTCGGGACGGAGCCGGCCGTCCGAGGCGCGCCACAGGCTGGTCGAGCAGTTGCGGACGGGCTCAAGGTCGAGCAGCTGCCCCTCGGTGAGGCGGTCCAGGATGTGCCGGAGCATCAGCACCGTGCAGTCGTGCGCGACCACCAGCACCGGCCGTCCCGCCTCCTCCTCGCAGAGGTCCCGCAGCACCCCCCGCACCCGCAGTGCCACGTCCAGCCACGATTCGCCGCCCGGCGGCCGGTAGTACAGCTCACCCATCCGCCGCCTCCGCGCCGCCTCCGCGGGGTGCTCCTTCTCGATGGCGGCCCGGGTGAGCATCTCCAGGACGCCGAGCTCTCTGTCCCTCAGCCGTTCGTCGTAGCGCACCGGCACGCCCACCGGCACCGCCCCCAGCCCGGAGGCCTGCGCCACGGCGATCCGCGCGGTCTCCGTGGTGCGGACGTACGGCGAGCACCACACCGCCCGCGGCCGGTCGGCGGCGGGCAGTCCGGCCCACCAGCGGCCCAGTGCCTGTGCCTGGGCCTGGCCGTGCAGGGAGAGCGGGATGTCGGCGTCGCGGCTGTTGATCGGGACGGTCAGCGCACCGGCCTCCTCGGCCAGCCGGAACTCCACGTTGGCGACGGACTCGCCGTGCCGGGTGGCGATCAGGACGGAGGGCAGCGGGCGGCTGTCCTCGCGTTCGGTGCGGTGCCCGTTCAGGATGGTGCCGGCCTCTGCCATCGCCCGTCTCCCCGTCTCGGTCGTTTCGCGCTGCGCGCAGCGCCGGCGGCGCCCCTGGGTGGTGGGGGAGGGCGCGCCCGTGGGGAGTCGCGCCCGGACACGATGATCGCGCCGCCACCACCAGTGTTGACGGTGGTGGCGGCGCGAGCACAGGGCGCACGATGCGCAGCACTGTGCGCCCCGTGCCCCCCGCGCGCTGGCCGACCGACCCGGCTCCGCCGGGCCTCCGCCCGGCCCCGTTCGCCCCTGCTCGGCCTTGCCGGGCCCTATGCCCCGCTCGGCCCTGCTCGGCCTGGCCTGGCCTGGCCGGGCCCTATGGCCCCGCTCCGCCTTGCCGGGCCTTGCCGGGCCCTGTGAGGCCCTGCCCGGGCCCCGCCGGCCTCAGTGCGCGGCTGCGGGCTGCGGCGCCTTCTCCACGGCCTCGTCGCCGGCGTCGGCCGTGTAGTCGACGGCGCGGGTCTCGTCCTCGCCCTCGGGAGCCTTCGCGGCCTTGAGCACGAGCGTGAGCACCACCGCGACCAGCAGGTTCAACACGAAGGCGGTGAGGCCGATGTAGCCGATCTCGCCGATGACCGGGATCTCCGCGGAGTTCCCGCCGAAGTGCTTGGTCGCCTTGGAGGAGATCCCGTACGCCGTCCAGGTGCCGTAGGCCATACCGGCGGCCCAGCCGGCCAGCAGCGCCCAGCGGTGGAACCACCGGGTGAACAGGCCGCCGACGATGGTGACGAAGGTCTGCAGGATCCACAGGCCGCCGAGCAACTGCAGGTTGATCGCGAACTGCTTGTCCATCGCCAGGACGAAGACCAGCGCACCGACCTTCACCAGCAGCGAGGCGATCTTGGCGACCCGGGTCTCGTCCGCCGGGGTGGCCTCCGGCTTCAGGAACTCCTTGTAGATGTTGCGGGTGAACAGGTTGGCCGCGGCGATCGACATGATGGCCGCGGGCACCAGCGCGCCGATGCCGATCGCGGCGAAGGCCACGCCGGTGAACCAGTCCGGGAACATGTTCTCGAACAGCTGCGGCACCGAGAGCTGGGCGTTGAAGCCCTGCACGCCCTTGCCCACGCCGGCCGCGATCGCCATGAAGCCGAGCAGCGCCAGCAGGCCGAGCATCAGCGAGTACGCGGGCATGATCGCCATGTTGCGGCGGACGGTGTTCCGCGACTTGGAGGCCAGCACGCCGGTCACCGAGTGCGGGTACATGAACAGGGCCAGCGCCGAGCCGAGGGCCAGCGTGGCGTACGTCCAGTGCGAGCTCGGGCCGAGCACCAGCGACCCGGAGGGCTTGCCGGTGGCCGGGTTGACGGTCGAGAACTTCTGGGCGGCCGCGTCGAAGATGTGGCCGTAGCCGCCGAGCCGCATCGGGATGTAGATCACCGCGACGATGATCACGATGTAGACCAGGGTGTCCTTGACGAAGGCGATCAGCGCCGGGGCCCGCAGGCCGGAGGAGTAGGTGTAGGCCGCGAGCACCGCGAAGGCGAGGAACAGCGGCAGGTCCTTCATGAACCAGTTGCCGGAGCCGCCGACGCCGAGCACGTCCAGCACCGCCTGGATGCCGACCAGCTGCAGCGCGATGTACGGCATGGTCGCGAGGATGCCGGTGAGCGCCACCACCAGGGAGAGCGCCTTGGAGCCGTACCGGCCGCGCACGAAGTCGGCCGGGGTGACGTACCCGTGCACCCGGGAGACCGACCACAGCCGCGGCAGGAACAGGAACACCAGCGGGTAGGCGATGATCGTGTACGGCACGGCGAAGAAGCCCGCCGCGCCGGTGCCGTAGATCGCCGCCGGGACGGCCACGAAGGTGTACGCGGTGTAGAGGTCGCCGCCCAGCAGGAACCAGGTCACCCAGGTGCCGAAGCTGCGGCCGCCGAGGCCCCACTCGTGCAGGTGCAGGGCGTCGTCGGCGCGCCGCCACCGGGCGGCCAGGAAGCCCATCACGGTGACCAGCGCGAAGAACAGCAGGAAGACCGTCAGTGCGGTCACGTTGATGCCGGTGTGCATCACGCGTCACCGCCCCGGGCGGCCTTGCGGGCCTTCTCGTCGCGCTTGATCAGCAGGTAGGCGCCGACCGTGAAGAGCGCCGAGACCGGCACCCACAGCAGTTGGTACCAGTAGAAGAACGGCATCCCGCCGACCTCGGGGTCGGCCTTGGTGTACGAGGACACCCAGAGGGTCGCCACGACCGGTACGGCCAGGCAGATCGCGGCCAGCACGCGGGCCGGGGTGACGGCGGGGAGGGGGCCGGCGGCCCCGTCCGCAGTGGGGGGTTGCACTTCTGACGACATGTTGCGGCTCCGGCTGAAGAGGACTCACCTCGTCGGCGCCGCAGCGCGCGGAGCTGCCTCCGCCCGCCCGCCGAGCAGCACCTTTGGTGATCGGCAGTCAGTACGGGAGCGAAATGTAGGGCACGGACGTGACCTGTGTCACCGGTTCGCGCAGAAACGTCCTGATCCGGTCGGCGGAGGCCGACCGGATCAGGGGGTGGTGCGTGCGGAGGCGGCTCAGGCCGGCGGCTGCTCCGGCCGCTGCAGGCGGGTGATGAACTTGTACCGGTCGCCGCGGTAGATCGAGCGCACCCACTCCACCGGGGCGCCCTCCGCGTCGAAGGAGTGCCGGGAGAGCTGGAGCATCGGCAGACCCAGGTCGGAGCCGAGCAGGCCCGCCTCGCGCGGGTTGGCGAGCGTGGTCTCGATGGTCTCCTCGGCCTCCGCCACCGTCACCCCGTACACCTCGCGCAGCGCGGTGTAGAGCGAGTTGTGCTTGACCAGGTTGCGGCGCAGCGCCGGGAAGCGCTTGGCCGACAGGTGCGCGACCTCGATCGCCATCGGGTCGCCGTTGGCCAGCCGCAGGCGCTCGATCCGCAGCACCCGGCTGCCGGGCTTGATGTCCAGCAGCGGGGCGAGCCGCTCGTCGGCGCTGATGTAGCCGACCTCGATCAGCCGGGAGGTCGGCTCCAGGCCCTGGGCGCGCATGTCCTCGGTGTAGGAGGTGAGCTGCAGCGCCTGGGCGACCTTGGGCTTGGCGACGAAGGTGCCCTTGCCCTGGATGCGCTCCAGCCGGCCCTCGACGACCAGCTCCTGCAGCGCCTGCCGGACGGTGGTGCGCGAGGTGTCGAACTGGGCCGCCAGTGCCCGCTCCGGCGGCACCGGGGTGCCGGCCGGCTGGGTTTCGGTCAGCTGCAGCAGGTGGCGCTTGAGCCCGTAGTACTTGGGCACCCGCGCGGCCGTACCGGTGGCCGCCGTGGACTGCGCCGGCACCGTGGTGCCCTCCGGGAGGGCCGCCGTGCCTCTCTCGCCGCTCATGGCCGCTCTCACTCCTCGCCCTGCAGCCGTCACCGGCTCCTCCGTCGTTGTATCAGCACATGGTCGCACGCGGGGGCCGCCGAGTGTGAGCTCCTGCGGTCCCGGGTTCGGCCGGACGGTCCCGGCCTGCCGGAGCCGGATGCGACTCCGGTCCGTCCCCCCTTGCCCCCACCCCGGGCCCCGTGCACCCTCCGGTCGGACGCCGCACCGGTGGGGCTCCCCGCCCCGGTCGAGCACCCCACCCCGGTGAAGGGCCCCTACCCCGGTGAAGGGCCCCGCCCGCGGGGAGGGCCCCGCCCCGGTCAGGCGGAGGCCGCGCCCAGCACCAGCCCGGCCAGCGCCTCGGCCGCGGCCACGCCGCAGACCCGGGCGCCGCCGTGGGTGGCGAGCACGGTGGTGCCGCGGCTGCCGAAGGTGTCGGCCAGGGCGTGCGCCGTGCCGATCTCCACCACCACCGCGTCGGGGCGGGCGGCGGTCATGGCGAGCGCGGCCCGCAGCATCCACGGGTGCCGGTGCACGTCGCGGACGACGATCACCAGCGGGCGGTTGACCGCGGCGCCGAGCAGCGGCCGGACGTCGACGTCCGAGCCCTCGGCGGCGACCGCCACGTGCAGCAGGCCGGAGCCCTCGATCCGGGTGGCGGGGGCGCCGACCCGGGTGTGGGTGGTGCCGGGGACGAGCTCGGTGAGCGGGCCGGAGACGCCCCACGGGGTCTGGTCGCCGACCGCGATGTTGGCACCGGGGGAGAACTCCACCACGTGCGGCACACCCTCCAGCGGGCGCAGGTCGCCGTGGATGCGCAGCGCCCGGCGGGCGGCGGCCAGTCCGATGCCGACCTCGCCGTGCGAGCCGGCCTGGACGGCCCGTTCGGCGGCGGACCAGCGGGCGACGGCCCGGTTCCGCTCGGCGGCCTCGTGCAGCCGCTCGGCGGAGAGCCGGCCCTCGCGGACGGCCCAGACCAGGGCGTCGCGGAGGTAGAGGAAGGCCTCCTCGTCCTGCAGGCCGCCGCCGACGCAGATGGTGTCGGCCCCGGCCGCGACGGCCCGGACCGAGCCGGCGGCGACGCCGTGGGTGCCGGAGATGGCGCCCATCTCGATGCCGTCGGTGACGATCAGCCCGGTGTAGCCGAGTTCGCCGCGGAGCAGGCCGGTGAGGATCTCCCGGGACATGGTGGCGGGAAGGTCCGCGTCGTAGGCCGGGAAGAGGATGTGCGCCGTCATGATCGACTTCACGCCGGCCGCGATGGCGGCGCGGAACGGCTTGAGGTGCTCCTGCACCTGCTCCGAGCTGAGGTCGATCCGCGGCAGTCCGAGGTGGGAGTCGCCGGAGGTGTCGCCGTGGCCGGGGAAGTGCTTGGCGCAGGCAGCCACCCCGGCGGACTGCAGGCCGCGGACCCAGGCGGCGGTGTGCCGGGCGGCGAGATCGCCGTCGGAGCCGAAGGAGCGGACGCCGATCACCGGGTTGTCGGGGTTGGAGTTGACGTCCGCGTCGGGCGCGTAGTCGAGGTTGATGCCGACCGACGAGAGGTCGAGGCCGATGGAGCGGGCGACCCGCTCGGTGAGGTCGGTGTCGTCGACCTCGCCGAGCGCCAGGTTGCCGGGGTAGGAGGAGCCGCTGGAGACCTCCAGCCGGGTGACGTCGCCGCCCTCCTCGTCCGTGGCGATCAGCAGCTCCGGGTTGAGCGCGTACATCTCGGCGGTCAACGCGGCGACCTGCTGCGGGGTACGGATGTTGCGGCCGAACAGCGCGACGCCGCCCAGCTCGCCCGAGCCCAGTCTGCGGCGCAGCCACTCGGGGGCGGTGAGCCCGGCGAAGCCCGGCTGGAGCACCGCGCCGGCGTCCGTGAGCAGTTCGACGCTTTCCGTACCGGGAATCGCCATGGTTCCTTCCCTGGGTGGGGTGCGGGAGGTGAGGGTGGTGCGGGGGCGGGCCGCGCCTGTGACTGTCAGCCCTTGACCGCACCGGCGGTCAGGCCCGCCGACACCTTCTTCTGGAAGATCACGAAGAGCACGATCACGGGCAGCGAGACCATCAGGGCGCCGGCCATCTGCGAGCCGTAGTCGGCGCCGCGGGTGGGGGTTGTGGCGTAGAAGGTCAGCCAGATCATCGAGGTCTTCTGGCCGCCGGTGGAGAGCAGCACGTTGGCGACGATGAACTCGTTCCACGCCTGGATCCAGCTGTACACACCGGTGGTGATCAGACCGGGCAGGGTGAGCGGCAGGATGACGCGGAAGAACGCGCCCCACTGGGTGCAGCCGTCGACCATGGCGGCCTCGTCGAGCTCGGCCGGGATGTTGACGATGAACGAGCGCAGCGTCCACACCACGTAGGGCACGGTGAAGACCAGGTAGGCCAGCATGACGCCGAAGAGCGAGCCGGTCATGCCGGCCTTGTTCATCACCACGAACAGCGGGACGATGATCGCCAGCAGCGGGACCATCTGGACGACCAGCATGGTGACGATGAAGAAGTTGCGGCCGCGGAAGCCGAACCGGGCGACGGCGACGGCGGCCAGGAAGCCGACGACGAGGCCGAGCACCACCGCGCCGAGCGTGATGACGACGGTGTTCTGGAGGCCCGGCAGGAACTCCTTGTCCTCGAAGATCGTCTTGTAGCTGTCGAAGGAGAACGCCTGCGGCCAGAAGGTCGGGTCCTTGGCGATCAGGTCCTTGTTCGACTTGAAGGTGGTGATGATCATCCAGTAGATCGGGAAGCCCATCACCACCGCGAAGCCGAGGCCGAGGGTGTTCCAGACCCAGGTCATCACCGGGCTCTGGCCGGTCGCGCGGACCTTGGCCCGGACCTTCGGCGCGGCGGCCGCGGCGGCCGTGGTGTCGACGGTGGTCATCGGTCCTGGGCTCCGATCTTGAGCATCTGGCGGATGTAGAAGACGAGCACCGCCAGCATGAGGAGGATCATGGCGATCGAGATCACCGAGGAGTCGCTGTACTTCGAGGCGACGATGCCCTTCTGGAAGAGGTAGGTGCCGATCGTCCAGTAGCCGGGCTCGGGCGAGGTGTTGCGCAGCGAGAAGATCTGCGCGAAGACCTGGAAGTCCCAGATGAAGCTCAGCGCGGTGCTGATCATCAGGAACGGCTTGATGACCGGGATCACCACGTGCCGGAAGGCCTGCAGGCCGGTGGCGCCGTCCAGCTTGGCGGCCTCCATCAGCTCCTTGGGCACCTGGGTCAGCGCGGCGTTGAGGCCGAGCACCAGGAAGGGCAGCGCGCCCCAGACGATGACCGCGGCGCCGACCACGTAGAGGCCGACGGTGGGGTCGGCGAACCAGTCGTAGTGCTTGGTCTTCTCGTCGCCGGTGAACAGGTAGCCGATGTAGTCGACCACGCCGCCGTTGGAGGCGAAGAGCCAGCGGAAGATGGTGCCGGTGACGAGCGCGGGGATGGCCCAGACGAACATCATCACGGTGATGCAGACGACCTTGACCCAGCCGGAGACCCGGTTGAGCAGCAGGGCGAACAGCATGCCCAGCACCATGGAGAGGACGACCAGCTCCAGGGTGAACCAGACCGAGCGGAGCACGACCTCCCAGAACTGGTCGTCGCCGAGGACCTTGCCGTAGCCCTCGAACCCGATGTACTTCGACAGCGCCGGGTTGACCAGGTACGAGTACCGGTTGATGTTCTGGAACGACAGGTCGAACAGCTGGTACAGCGGATACGCCAGAACGCCCACCAGGGCCGCGACGGCCGGCAGGATCATGGCGTACGGGATGTAGTGGCCGCCCACCAGGAAGCCGCGGCTGCGCGGCGGCGGGGCGGCGGCCGCGGTCTCCTCGACCGCCACCGGCGTTTCGTTCGTTGTCACGCTCATCTGGGTCCTTCCCGGCCCGCGGAACTGCTCGGTACCTGCGCGGGTGGGCAGTCCGCGCTCGCGCACGGACTGCCCACCCCCTGCACGCTTCGTCAGCCGTTCAGGTCCTTGAGGACGGTCTCCTCGACCTTCTTGAGCTCCGCGGCCGGGTCGCCGCCGGCGGCGATCGCACCGAAGGCGTTCTTCAGCGCGGTCTCGTCGGCACCGGACCACATCGGGGAGTTCGGGATGAACCAGGTCTGGCCCTCGGCGGCGTCACCGGTCGCCTTGTTCTCCGGCGCGGCGGCCTTGTAGGCGGCGACCAGGTTCTTGGCGTTCGGGATCGCGAACTTCGCGAGCTCGGTCTGCTGCTTGGTGTTGGTGAAGATCTGCAGGAAGGTCGCGCCCAGGCCCGGGTTGGCGGACTTGGCCGGGACGGCCAGGTCGGAGCCGCCGAGGAAGGCGGGGGTGGGCTGGCCGGCCGCGTTGCCCGGGAGGGCGATGCTGGCGAGCTTGTCCTTCAGGGTCGGGTCGCCGACCTTCGGGTCGGCGACGGAGCCGAGCTCCCAGCCGTTGCCGACGATGGCGGCGATGTTGCCCTTGGCCATCAGGGCGTCCTGGGTGGCCTCGTCGGTGGTGGCGCCGCCGACCGAGAACTGCTTCTGCAGGTCGTTCCAGACCTTGACGCCCTCGATGAACTTGGGGTCGGTCAGGGTGCCGGTCCACTTGTCGCCGTCGCTCTTGGCGACGATGTTCTTCACGCCGAAGGTGCCGGCGCCGAAGGAGGCGGCGGTGTACCAGTTCTGGCCCGGCAGGTACAGGGCGGAGAAGTTCGGCACGGAGGCGTTGGCGGCCTTCACCTTGGTGAGGGCGTCCTTCAGCTCGGCCAGGGTGGTCGGCGGGTTGGTGACGCCGGCCGCGGCGAACAGGTCCTTGCGGTAGATCAGGACGCGGGCGCCGGCGTAGTACGGGACGGCGTAGGTCTTGGAGCCGTCCGGGGTCTGGCCGGAGGCGGCCAGCGAGTCCAGGTACTTGTCCGAGTTCTCGAACTGGGACTTCACGCCGGTCAGGTCGACGAAGGAGCCGGCCTCGATGTACTTGGCGGTCTGGGTGTTGCCGAGCTCGACGACCTCGGGGGCGTTGCCGGAGAGCAGGGCGGTGTCGAGCTTGGTGGTGTAGTTGGTCCAGGTCTGCCACTGGATGTCGACGTCGGCGCCGGTCTCCTCCTTGAACTGCTTCTTGGCAGCCTCGACGACCGACGGCCAGCCCTTCTGGGCGTCGTCCATCAGCCAGACCGTGATCTTCTTGCCCTTGCCGTCCTTGCTGAGGGTGGCCTGCTTGGCGTCGCCGGAGGAGCCGGACGAGGAGCAGGCGGACGCGACGAGAACGGTGGCAATGGCGGCCACGGCGGCGAGCTTGCGGTTCAAACCATCCTCCAGAGGGATGAGCAAGGTGTGGCACCGGGCTGTGGGGGCGTGGCCCTGAAGCGTCGTGCCGGGGGGAATGTCACCGGTGATTGCGAAGGGGGAACAGCAGGGTGGAGCGGCAACCGGCCTGGTGGAGTAGACCATTGGTGTAGACCAACTGCCCTGGAGATTGGCACGTACCAAAGAAGGCCGTCAAGGGTTCGCGAGTGCTCGGGGCACACCGTTATCAACGCTTGACACGGCCGTGCGCATCTGATGGTCGGCGGGTCTTGGACTGGACCATCCTGGCCGGAAAATCGGGCGAATGCCGCATGAACAGTCATAGATGGCGAACGATCCGTCCTCGGGCCTAACCCTCCCTCAAGTGGACCTTAAGGCGGCCCTAACGGAGCGTGCGGTGAGTGCGTGCTCACCGTGCGTGTCCGCATGACAACGGCTCTGCAACGACTGGTGCCTAGGCCCCTGCGCGCCGTTGACGCGACCAGTGGTCTGGTCCAGTCTCGGCGAACTGGTCTGTACCAATGCGCAGACCTTCCCCGACCCTCCGGAGGAAGCGTGAAGCGGCAGTTGACGGCGGCGATCGGCATGGCGGCCCTGCTGGCCACCGCGGTGGGATGCGGCGGCAGCGGCTCCCCGGGCGGGGACGGGGCGGCCTCGGCCGCCGCGGAGACGGGGACCGTGACCGTCTGGCTGATGGGCGAGGCCCAGACCAGCTGGCCCGAGCTGGTCCAGCAGGTGAACGACGAGTTCGCCGCCAAGTACCCGAAGGTCGAGCTCCGGCTCCGGTACCAGACCTGGAAGGACAAGATCGCCAACCTGGACGAGGCCCTGAAGGGCGAGCGGGTGCCCGACGTGGTCGAGCTCGGCAACACCGAGACGATGAAGTACATCCTCAACGGCTCGCTCGCGCCGGTGGACCGCACGGCCTTCGACAACAACCAGACCTGGATCCGCGGCCTGGTCAACACCTGCACCTACCAGGACAAGCTCTTCTGCGTGCCGTACTACGCCGGTGCCCGGGTCGCCATCTACAACTCGGCGATGTTCCAGGAGGCCACCGGCAGCTCCTCCGTCCCGGCCACCGAGGACGAGCTGATGGCCGCCCTCGACAAGATCCAGGCGAAGAACCGCAGTGGGAAGGCCTTCTCGCCGCTCTACCTGCCGGGCCCCTACTGGTACGCCGCGATGTCCTACGTCGCCGCGTACGGCGGCGCCATCGCCCGCTTCGACAACGGCGGCCGCTGGCACGGCACCCTCAGCGACGAGAAGTCGCAGCAGGGCATCCAGCACTTCGTCGACCTGGTCAAGCGGTACAACCACGGCGACCTGACGGTGAACGAGCTCGACCAGGCGGCGGTGCTCGGGAAGCACCGCACCGCGATGCTCTACGGCAACGGCTGGGAGGCCGCCGCCGCACTGGAGCCGCTCTCCGGCGACCCCAAGCTCAAGGACGTCGTGAAGGTCGCCGGCATGCCCGGCCCGAACGGCAAGCCGCTGCCCTCCTTCATCGGCGGCTCGGACCTCGCGGTCACCGCCAAGTCGCAGGTCCAGGACCTCGCCAAGGACTGGATCCGGATGTTCACCAGCGCCAAGTCGCAGCAGGTGCTGGCGGACAAGGACACCCTGCCGAACAACCTCACCCAGCTCGCCCCGCTGAAGGACAAGCCGGCCACCGCGGCCGCCGCCAACGCCGTCCCGGACGCCTGGTTCACCCCGGTCGCCCCGGGCTGGGCGGCGATCGAGAAGCAGAACGTCCTCGTCGACATGCTGAACGACGTCTTCGCCGGCACCTCGGTGGAGGCCGCGGCCAAGGCCGCCGACGCCAAGATCGACGCGCTGATCAACAACCCGTCCTGAGCCGCCCGGCCGGGCTCCGGAGTTCGTTCCGGGGCCCGGACACCGTAGGATCGAGCGGCAACACCTTTGCAGCGAGTGTGCGGACTCGCCGCCGTGAGGGACCCGCCGGGCCAGCAGCCCGCAGCGGGCCGAACCATCTCAACGGAGGCACACCGATGTCCGACCCGCAGACCGTCCCCGGCAGGATCATGGCGGCGGAGATGGCCGAGCAGCCGGCCGTCCTGCAGCGCATCCTCGACGAGGGCGCTCCCAAGATCCGCGGGATCGCCGCCGAGATCGCCGCCCGCAACCCGCGCTTCGTGCTGCTGACCGCCCGCGGCACCTCCGACAACGCGGCCCTGTACGCGAAGTACCTGATCGAGGTCCTGCTCGGCAAGCCCGCCGGCCTCACCTCGATGTCCACCACCACCGCGTACGGCGCCAAGCCCGACCTCCGGGACTGCCTGGTCGTCACGGTCAGCCAGTCCGGCGGCTCGCCCGACCTGGTGGCCTCCACCAAGGCCGCCCGCGAGGCCGGCGCCATCACCCTCGCGGTGACCAACAACGCCGGCTCCCCGCTGGCCGAGGTCTCCGAGTTCCACATCGACGTGCTGGCCGGCCCGGAGAAGGCGCTGCCCGCGACCAAGACGTACACCGCCGAGCTCCTGGCGCTGTACCTCTTCGTCGAGGGCCTGCGCGGCGGCGACGGCTCGGCCGCCAAGGCCCTGCCCGGCCTCGCCGCCGGCGTCCTGGAGCGCCAGGCCGAGGTCAAGTCCCTCGCCGAGCGCTACCGCTTCGCCCAGCGCCTGGTCATCACCTCGCGCGGCTACGGCTACCCGACCGCCCGCGAGGCGGCGCTGAAGCTGATGGAGACCACCTACATCCCGGCGTCGCCGTTCTCCGGCGCCGACCTGCTGCACGGCCCGCTCGCCATGGTGGACAACGTCTCCCCGGTGATCGCCATCGTGCCGGACGGCAAGGGGGGCGAGGCCCTGCAGCCGGTCCTCGACCGGCTCCGCGGCCGTGGCGCCGACCTCGTCGTGATCGGTCAGGAGTCCCAGGTGGAGGCGGCCTCGGCGGGCTTCGCGCTGCCGGCCGGCGTGCCCGAGGAGGTGCAGCCGATCCTGGAGATCCTGCCGCTGCAGCTGCTCGCCTACGAGGTGACGATCGCCCGCGGCCAGGACCCGGACGCGCCGCGCGCCCTCGCCAAGGTCACCGAGACCCACTGACGCCCGGCGCATCGGGCACACGGAAGGGGCGCGCGGGGTGGGAAACCCCGCGCGCCCCTCTCGTACGTCCTCGTACGTCCGCGGCCGCCCGTCCGGCGGCCGTCCGCCCGGGTCCGCCGTGCCGGCGGGCGCCCGGAAAGCACTACGGGCCACGGCGCCGACACGGGACCCTCAACCCGTGCGGCACCGCAGCCCGGAGCTGTCGTCGGCGGCCGGTGCGGCCGGGAGTTGTGCGGGACTCCCGGGCCACCGGTGCGCCGACCGAGAAGGGGCCTCGCGCGGTCAGGGCAGTGTGCGCGGGGGCCTCTCCTTGGTGCGTTTCCCATTGTGGACTAGACCAATTGTGGTTGTCCAGGGGTGCGCCGACATTGGTCTGGACAACGTCGCGGAAGGTCCCGCGGGGCCGTTTTCGTTAGGCTCGCCCTGTGCCCTCGCTGAACGAACTCGTCCGCCGCCACACCACCCTCACCGGTGCCGACGTGGAGTGGCTGCACCTGCTGGTCTCGGAGTGGCAGCTGCTCTCCGACCTCTCCTTCGCCGACCTGGTGCTCTGGATCCCCACCTGGGACGGGATCCGGTACGTCTCGGTCGCCCAGATGCGGCCGAACACCGGTCCGACCTCGTACCAGGACGACATGGTCGGCCACCTGGTGCCGCGCGGCCGCCGCCCGCTGCTGGACGCGGCCTACGACGAGGGCCGGATCGTGCGCGAGGGCGACCCGGAGTGGCGCGAGGAGGTGCCCGTCCGGGTCGAATCCATCCCCGTCCGGCGCGAGGGCCGGGTGCTGGGCGTGATCGCCCGCAACACCAACCTGCTGACCGTCCGCACCCCCAGCCGGCTGGAGCTCACCTACCTGCAGAGCGCCTCCGACCTGGCCCAGATGATCGCTGCCGGAACGTTTCCCTACCCGGCCGAGCAGACCGACATGGACGCGGCGCCCCGCGTCGGCGACGGCCTGATCCGGCTCGACGCGGACGGCATCGTCACCTACGCCAGCCCCAACGCGCTCTCCGCCTACCACCGGATCGGCCTCAACACCGACCTGGTGGGCAGTCATCTCGGCCGCGCCACCGCCGAGTTGGCTCCGCCGTCGCGCTCCGCGGTGCACGAGTCCCTGGTGAAGATGGCCAGCGGCTGGGCTCCCCGGCAGACCGAGGTCGAGGCGCAGGGCGGGGTGGTGATCATCCGCTCCATCCCGCTCAAGCCCAAGGGAACCCCCACCGGGTCCCTGGTGCTTTGCCGCGACGTCACCGAGCTGCGGCGGCGCGACCGCGAGCTGATGACCAAGGACGCGACCATCCGGGAGATCCACCACCGGGTGAAGAACAACCTGCAGACCGTCGCCGCGCTGCTGCGGCTGCAGTCCCGCCGGATGGACTCGGACGCGGGCCGGGCCGCGCTGGACGAGGCGGTCCGGCGGGTCGGCTCGATCGCCATCGTGCACGAGACCCTCTCGCAGACCCTCGACGAGCAGGTCGCCTTCGACGAGATCGCCGACCGGGTGCTCGCCATGGTGATGGAGCTCTCCCAGGACGGTCTGGTCAGCACCAAGCGCACCGGCAGCTTCGGCATCCTCACCGCCGAGGTCGCCACCCCGCTCGCGATGATCCTCACCGAGCTGCTGCAGAACGCCCTCGAACACGCATTCGGCCCGAAGGCGGCGGGCAGCCTGGAGGTCAGCGCCCTGCGCGGGCGGGCCCCGGCGACCGGCATGGGCTGGTCCGACAGCTGGAACGGCGGCGTCAAGCCGGAGGAGTACCTGCTGATCACCGTGCAGGACGACGGCCGCGGCATGCCCGAGGGCTTCGACCCGCAGAAGGCCGGCAACCTCGGCCTGCAGATCGTCCGGACCCTGGTCACCGGCGAGCTCGGCGGCACCTTCGACATGGTCGCCGCCCCGGACGGCGGCACCAAGGTCGTCCTGGAGATCCCGGTGAAGTAGCGGCGGCGCGGCCCGGGAACGCCACGAGGCCCTGCCGACCGGGGGGGTGGGTCGGCAGGGCCTCTCAACCCGTTCCGGCCGTCGGGGGGAGTCGGCCGGAACGGGGGCTCTGTGGGTGCGACGCTGCACTCGTGTGTTGCACACGGTGAACGGCCCAGGTCCACGATATTGCTCTCAGTGAGCAGTATCAAGGCCCCTGGCGGCCCGGCGTCGTCCGGGTCGCGCCGTGCGGCGCGACCCATCGTGCGGAAGGCCCTGGGAACACTCGGAGACAGGGCCTTTGATCATGGATTGATCAGGCGGTGCTGGCGGCGTGTCAGGCGGTGCGGGCGCGGTTGCGGGCGGCACGGCGCTTCATCGCGCGACGCTCGTCCTCGCTCATGCCGCCCCAGACGCCGGCGTCCTGGCCGGTCTCGAGCGCCCACTGCAGGCACTGGTCCATGACGGGACAGCGGCGGCACACGGCCTTGGCTTCCTCGATCTGCAGCAGAGCAGGACCGGTGTTCCCGATCGGGAAGAACAGCTCCGGGTCCTCTTCGCGGCAGACAGCGCGGTGGCGCCAGTCCATGGTCGTCCAACTCCTCCGGTCGGCGGGCGGTGGCCCGGCCGACGCAATCGACGGCTTGTGAATGTGAACGCTTTCACGAATCCCGCAACAGCAAAAGCGACCAAAGGCCCATCGGGCCCGGGTGGTCTGCGCTGAGGTGGGGTTCGGGCGATTCGAGGGAGTTCCGCGTGTCCCGCTGCGGCCCGTCCCGATCGCCATGTAGAGGTTCGCAAACCTGCGGCCCGGATACAACCCCCTTCGGCAAGGAATTTTTGATTCTTCGGTGTCGCATAGCTCACAGCCCGTACTTCTATGGGGTGAAGGGGGCTAGCGCGTTCGAGAAGAAGGGTGGGACCCCCTTCTGGTCACACAATCACACGCAGTGCCCGCCGAACGCCTGTGAAACTGACGCGACTCCTGTCTCCAAGGTGGTCCCCGTCGACCTGAAACGGGGCCGGTTCCTGTGAAACCAAGGTGAAGTGTCTGACGTCGTGATAGGAGACGACGTGTTTCCCGCTCGGTCCGGAGGCCGCCGCGGCGCCGTCCGCAGGGGTGTGCGACCGCAGAATCTGACGGACCGTTCGAGCGGTGCCGAACGCCGTCATCCGAGTGATGCCGAAGATGTCAAGGTGCGTCTCGAAAGACGCGGAGGGCGAGGGGTACACCGGACGGTTCCCGAGGAAGGTCCACGGCGAGGTGTTGCTGACTATCGACAGCACCAGGCCCGGCACCGGCTCCTGCCCGTTGATCTCCAGGGTGATGGGGCCGTTCCGGCGATGCTCACGCTCGGTGACGTAGTGCCGGAGCGCCTGGTTCACGTAGAGGGCGTGCGTGGAACGCCGGCCCGCCCTGCGCTGCTCCTCCACCCGCCCCACCACGCCGGCGTCGAAGCCCAGCCCCGCGGTGAAGGTGAACCAGCGGTCCGGCTCCCCCTCCGAGAGGGCCTTGCCCAGCCCGATGGAGCGCTCCCGCCGGACGGCCAGCGCGTCCAGCAGCGCACCCGTCGCCTCCACCGGATCGTTCGGCAGCCCCAGCGCGCGGGCGAAGACGTTGGTCGAACCGCCGGGCACCACCGCCAGCCGCGGCACCCGCTCGGACGGGCCGTGCGCGAGCAGCCCGTTCACCACCTCGTTGACCGTCCCGTCGCCGCCCAGGGCGACCACCAGGTCCACCCCGCCGTCCTCGGTCGCGGCACGCGCCAGGTCGCCCGCGTGCCCGCGGTACCGGGTCTGCGCGACCTCCAGCTTCAGGTCGCTGCGCAGGGCGTGGATCAGCACGTCGCGGGTGCGGGCACTGGTGGTGGTCGCCATCGGGTTCACGACCAGGAGAGCGCGCATGAACGCCAGCCTACGGGTCGGTACCGGAGGTGCGGCGGTTACCCTGCTGGAGTGACCGCGAAGACCGCCCGCACCGCACCCGCCCCCGCCGCCGGCCAGGAGGGCGCCACGAGCCCCGCCGAAGCCCGCCCGGCCCCGCTGCTCACGGGTGCCGCGATCACCCTGCTGGAGGGCGCCGCACTCGCCGGATGGGGCCTCTACGACGTCGTCTCCTCCCTCGCCGGCGACCACGCCGCGGCCGGCCGCAGCGCCGCCGGCGCCGCCGTCCTGCTGCTGATGGGCCTCCTCCCGCTGCTGGCCGGCCGGGCGCTGCTGCGGCTGCGCCGCTGGGGCCGCAGCCCCGCGCTGCTCACCAACTCCATCTGCCTGCCGGTGGCCTACTACATGTGGCAGGGCGGCGGCGCCGTCCGGGTCGCGGCGGTGGCCGTCGGCCTGCTGGGCCTGGCCGGCATCGTCTCGCTGCTGAACCCGAAGGTCACCGCCGCCCTCTACGGCGAGCAGGGCTGACCCGGGGCCCGGACACGGACGAAGGCGGAGGGGCGCGGTCCGAACCGCGCCCCTCCGCCGGCGTCGGGACCGCCCCGGGCCGGCCGGGCCCCCCCGCACCCCGCGCCGAGGAGCGACTCCCCCCCCTGGGGCCAGGGTGCGGGCGAGCAGCCGCGAGACGTGCATCTGCGAGATGCCGACCTCG
This sequence comes from Kitasatospora sp. NPDC085895, assembly GCF_040702125.1. NCBI lineage: Bacteria > Bacillati > Actinomycetota > Actinomycetes > Kitasatosporales > Streptomycetaceae > Kitasatospora > Kitasatospora sp. NPDC085895. The sequence goes on from NZ_JBFBJY010000005.1 coordinate 100,002, forward strand.
GCGGCGATCTGCGACTGCGTCATGTTGCGGAAGAACCGCAGCACCAGGATCTTCTGCTCGCGCGGCGGCAGCTGGGCGAGCAGCGGCTTCAGCGACTCCCGGTACTCGACGCCCTCCAGGGCCTCGTCGGTCGCGCCGAGGGTGTCCGCCACGGCGGGCGACTCGTCGTCGCTGTCCGGCACGTCCAGCGAGAGCGTCGAGTACGCGTTGGCGGACTCCAGGCCCTCCAGCACGTCCTCCTCGGAGATCCCGAGGTGCTCGGCCAGCTCGTGCACGGTGGGCGAGCGCCCGTGTCGCTGCGAGAGCTCGCTGGTCGCCGTGGTCAGCGACAGCCGCAGCTCCTGCAGCCGGCGCGGTACCCGGACCGCCCAGCCCTTGTCCCGGAAGTGTCGCTTGATCTCGCCCACGATGGTCGGCGTCGCGTAGGTGGAGAACTCCACCCCGCGCTCGTGGTCGAAGCGGTCGACCGACTTGATCAGGCCGATGGTGGCGACCTGCGTCAGGTCGTCCAGCGGCTCGCCGCGGTTGCGGAAGCGCCGGGCCAAGTGCTCGACCAGCGGGATGTGCATCCGCACCAGCTGGTTGCGGATCTCCACCCGCTCCGGTGAGCCGTCCGGCAGCTGGGACAGCCGTACGAACAGCGCGCGGGCGGCCTCGCGGTCCGGCGCCGCCGAGCGGTGGCCCTGGGCGGGCACCGCGCCGCGCACCGCGGTCGCGGCGGACGACAGCTCCTCGTCCGCGGGCGCGGCCGCCGCGGCGGGCTGCTCCGGTGTCGGATCGGTGGGCTGGGTCATCCGCTGGGCGTCCTTCGGGTACGCGTCGTCGGTCGGGTTGGCGTCGGCGATGCGGGCAGCGCTCGCCTGGGGCGGTACGGCCACGTCTGCGGTGGCCGCCGGCACCGCGGCGGCCCCTGTGCGGTCCAGATCACTCACGGCGATCACCCGTTCCGTTCCGGGAGCACTTCTCACTGGCTGTACCGCAGCGGACTGCGGTACGGGGGAGCCGCACGCGCCGGGCGCCGGCCCCGCCGGGCGGCACCTGCGCGTACGGCCCGAGGCGCACGGCGCTACGGCTGGGCAGGAGACCCGCCGCGCTTCTTGTGCAGGCTGATGATGACGGTGTTGTCCTCGCCCACGGACGAGTCCACCTCGCCGGCCAGTGCGGAGAGCACCGTCCAGGCGAAGGTGTCCCGCTCGGGGGCACGGCCGTCGGTCGTGGGCGCCGACACGGTCACCTTGAGCGAGTCGCCGACCAGCCGGAACTCGCAGCTCAGGACGGAACCCGGCACCGCCTGCTGGAGCAGGATGGCGCAGGCCTCGTCCACCGCGATGCGGAGGTCCTCGATCTCGTCCAGGGTGAAGTCCAAGCGGGCCGCGAGGCCCGCCGTCGCTGTTCGCAGCACCGAGAGGTAGGCACCCGCCGCGGGCAGCCGGACCTCGACGAAGTCCTTCACGTCGGGCTCACCGTCGATCTGGGACACCCTCACCTCCTGGGTGACGCGCGGTGCTTGCGGCCGGACGGCCGCGGCACTTCCTCTTGCTTCGCTCAACTGCTTCGCCCCAACTCGTCCGAGGGGTGGTGCGGTACGTACCGGTTCATACCCACCCGGGGCAGTCGGAACGCCGCGCATCCGCCCGAGACGTTACCGCTATCGGGGGGCCGATGTCGCGATCTCCGGCCACGATCACGGGAACGGGCGACGGGCGGTCGGTCAACCCCCCACCGTGCCGCCCAGCTCGGCCAACGCGCCGTCGGTCAGCCGGAAGACCGTCCACTCGTCCATGGGCACCGCGCCGAGCGACTTGTAGAAGCCGATCGACGGCTCGTTCCAGTCCAGCACCGACCACTCCAGGCGGGCGTAGCCGCGGGCCGTGCAGATCCGCGCCAGCTCGGCCAGCAGCGCCCTGCCGTGGCCGCCGCCCCGCGCCGACGGGCGGACGTACAGGTCCTCCAGGTAGATCCCGTGGGTGCCGCGCCAGGTGGAGAAGTTGCGGAACCACAGGGCGAAGCCGACCGGCTCGCCGGCGTCGTCCTCGGCGATCAGCCCGAACACGGCCGGGTGCTCGCCGAACAGCGCGTCGTGCAGCTGCTCCGGGGTCGCCCGCGCCTCGTCCACGGCGCGCTCGTACTCGGCGAGCTCGCGGATCATGGCGTGGATGACGGGGACGTCGGCGGCCTCGGCGGTGCGGATCATACGGCGAGGGTACTCGGACGGACCCGCCGGACGGAAAGGTCAATCGTGCGCACCTGCTCCGGCCCGCGGTCCTTCCGGCTCCCGCACCCGTGCCGGTGGCCCCGACCTGGGCCCGGTCGGCGAGCCGGACCTCCGGCGGGCGGACCGCCGGGACGGGTGGTGCCGGGGTGCCGCAGCGGTGCGCATCGCGGCCTCCCTCGCTCGGGGCGGCGGGTCGGCCCGGGGCGGCCCGACCCGTGCCACGAGCCTACGCCGACGGCCGCCGGGCGACCTGCCGGACGCCCCGGGCACGCCGGGCACGCCGGGGGCCCGGCCGCTGCGCGCGGCCGGGCCCCGGTTACTGATGCGTGATCAGGCGGCCTTCTTGGTCTCCCAGAAGATGCGGTCGATCTCGGCGATCAGGTCGAGCAGGGCCTGGCCGGTGGCCGGGTCCGTCGAGGCCTTGGCGGCCGAGGCGGCCTTGCCGGCCTTGTTGAACAGGTCGTGCAGCTGCGGGTAGGCCTCGAAGTGCGGGGCCTTGAAGTAGTCGGTGTGCAGCACGGAGAGGTGGTGCTTGACCAGCTCGGCGCGCTCCTCCTTGATGACGATGGCGCGCGCACGGAAGTGCGGGTCCTCGTTGGCCTGGTACTTCTCCTGAGTGGCCTTCACGGACTCGGCCTCGATGCGGGCCTGGGCCGGGTCGTACACGCCGCAGGGCAGGTCGCAGTGGGCGTGCGCGGTGGCTCGCGGAGCAAACAGACGAGAGAACATGGAAGTCCTTCCTTAGATCGTCTTCCCGCGAGCGAGATTACCCCGCCGCAGCGGCCGTTTCGCGGTCGGCCCGGTGGCCTAGGGCAAAAGACGGAGCCACAACCGGTCGATATCGGGCGGGCGCCGGGCGCGCCGCCATGCTGGAGACTGGACGGCGACACGGGCACGGGAGGGACGGATGGCCGAGGAGCGGGAGCCGGACGGCGGCGGGCTGATGCCGCTCGGGGTGATCGACGTGGCGGGCCCCTCGATGCGGCCGGCCCTGCACGACGGGGACCGGGTGCTCGTCCGGTACGGCGCGCGGATCCGGCCGGGTGCGGTGGTCGTGGTCCGGCATCCGCTGCGGCAGGACCTGCTGGTGGTGAAGCGGGCGGTCGGGCGCCGTCCGGGCGGCTGGTGGCTGCTGTCGGACAACCCGCTGGTGACCTCGGACAGCCGGGAGTACGGGGCGGTGCCCGCCGAGCTGGTGCTCGGCCGGGTGCTGCTGCGGCTGCGGCCCCGGCCGGCCTGGCTGGCGCCGCCGCGGAGCCTGGAACGGGTGCTGAACGGCGCCGTCCTGGGCCGCCTCCCGGGCCTGGCGGCCCGGTTCGGCGTACACGCGCCACTGGACGTGGAGCCGTAGGTCGCCGTCCTCACGGCATGCGGGTGCCTCGTAGGGCACCCCTGAACCGACCACCCGGCCGTCCTTCGGCGACACGCCCCGGCGGGATCGCCCCGGGTGCCGAACGGCCTCAGTCGCGGGCGGCGAGGGCCGCGCGGGCGGCCTCCTCGCGCTTGCGGGCACGGTAGGCGGCGACGTTGGCGCGGGTCGCGCAGCGGTCGGAGCAGTAGCGGCGCGAGCGGTTGGTCGAGGTGTCGAGGTAGGCGTTGCGGCAGGGCGCGGCCTGGCAGATGCCGAGCCGGTCGGCGCCGAGCTCGGTGAGGTGGATGGCCAGGCCCATGCAGGCCACGGCGGTGTAGTTGGCGGTGGCGGTGGCCGCGTTGTCGGCCAGGTGCAGGTGCCAGCGCGGGCGGCCGGCCTCGTCGAGGTAGTCGTGGCCGGAGACCAGCGGGCTGACGGGGTACTCGACCATCAGGCTGTTGAGCAGGTCGACGGCGCGGATCTCGTCGCCCTCGGCGGCGGCCTCGAAGACGCCGCGCAGCCGGGTGCGGACGGCCCGCAGCCGGGGCAGGTCGGCCTCGTCGGCGAGCGCGGCGGCGCGGCCGGCCGTCCCGAACAGGCCGCGGACGGCGTCCACCGAGGTGAGGGCGTCCCGGCCGCGTTCCGGCTCCTCGGTGTTCACCAGCCGGACGGCGTAGTCGGCGTACGAGGCGAGCTCCACGGATGGTCCTTCCAGGGCCGGTAACAGGCAAGCTGCCTCAAGGGTATTACCTGAGGGCCGGGGCGCGAAGACGCCCGCCGTCCTCGGGGGCGGCGGGCGTCTGCGGAGCGGAGGTCAGAGGACCTTGGAGAGGAACAGCTTGGTCCGCTCGTGCTGCGGGTTGGAGAGCACCTCGCGCGGGTCGCCGGACTCGACGACCACGCCGCCGTCCATGAAGACCAGCGCGTCGCCGACCTCGCGGGCGAAGCCCATCTCGTGGGTGACCACGACCATGGTCATGCCCTCCTCGGCGAGGCCGCGCATGACGTCGAGGACCTCGCCGACCAGCTCGGGGTCGAGCGCCGAGGTGGGCTCGTCGAACAGCATCAGCTTGGGCTGCATGGCGAGCGCACGGGCGATCGCGACGCGCTGCTGCTGGCCGCCGGAGAGCTGGGACGGGTAGTTGCCGGCCTTGTTGGACAGGCCGACCCGCTCCAGCAGGGCCATGCCGCGCTCCTTGGCGGCGGCCTTGGTCTCGCCCTTGACCTGCACCGGGGCCTCGATGACGTTCTCGAGCGCCGTCATGTGCGGGAAGAGGTTGAAGTGCTGGAAGACCATGCCGATGTCGCGGCGCTGGAGCGCGACCTCGCTGTCCTTCAGCTCGTAGAGCTTCTCGCCCTTCTGCCGGTAGCCCACCAGGTCGCCGTCGACGTAGAGCCGACCGGCGTTGATCTTCTCCAGGTGGTTGATGCAGCGCAGGAAGGTGGACTTGCCGGAGCCGGACGGCCCGACCAGCACGAACACCTCGCCCTGCTTGACCTCCAGGTCGATGCCCTTGAGCACCTCGACGAGGCCGTAGGACTTGTGGACGCGCTCCGCCCGGACCATCGCGCGGGTCGCGTCGGCGGGGGTCTTCTCAAGGTCGCTCACAGGTGACCGCCTCCTTCCAGACCCGGGACGACGTCGTGCGTGGTCGCCGGCTTGCGGCGGCCGGTGAACATGCCGCGGACGCGCTGCAGCGGGGTGGGCGGCAGGGTGCGGTTGGCGCCGCGGGCGTAGTGCCGCTCGATGTAGTACTGGCCGACCGTGAGGATCGAGGTCAGGACCAGGTACCAGATGCTGACCGCGATCAGGACCGGGATGGTCTGGAACGTGCGGGAGAAGATGTTGTGGCCGGCCTGGTAGAGCTCCTCCAGGGCGATGACGCTCGCCAGGGACGAGGTCTTCAGCATCGAGATGGTCTCGTTGCCGGTCGGCGGGATGATCACCCGCATCGCCTGCGGGAGGACGATCCGCTTCATCGTCTTGAACTGGCTCATGCCGAGGGCGTGCGCGGCCTCGGTCTGGCCCTCGCTCACGGACTGCAGGCCGCCGCGGACGATCTCGGCCATGTAGGCCGCCTCGTTCAGGCCGAGGCCCAGCAGCGCGGCGACGAAGACCGGGATCAGCGCGTTGGTCGAACCCGAGACGAACTCGGGGCCGAACGGGATGCCGATGGAGAGCTTCGGCCAGATCGCGGCGAGGAAGTTCCAGAACACCAGCTGCACCAGCACGGGGGTGCCGCGGAAGATCCAGATGTACACCCAGGCCACTCCGGAGAGCAGCGGGTTGGGCGACAGCCGCATCACCGCGAGGATGATGCCGCCGACCACGCCCATGACCATCGCCAGGGCGGTCAGTTCGAGGGTGACGAGCAGGCCGTGCATGATCTGGTCGTTGAAGAGGGTGTCGCCGACGACCGACCACTGGAAGGCCGGGTTGGTCACCAGGGCGTGGATCAGCATCGCCGCGAGGACGGCGACGACGACCGCTCCCGCCCAGCGTCCGGGGTGGCGGACCGGGACGGCCTTGATGGTCTCAGGCCGTCCCGTCTTCACCGACCCCTGATCGATAGGGTTCACGTTGAGTAGCCTCGGGGGGTTGGTTGGAGAACGTCAGCTCTTGGCGGCGTTGACCTCGGACGTGGCGATCGCGCCCTCCGAGACACCCCACTTGTCGAGGATCTGCTTGTACGTGCCGTCGGCGATCAGGGCCTGGACGGCGCCCTGGACGGCCTTGGTCAGCTCGGAGTTCTTGGCCACGACGATGCCGTAGGGGGCGCTGTCGTAGGTGTCGCCGATCTTCTCCAGCTGGCCGTTGGTCTGCTTCAGCGCGTAGTCGATGACCGGGGAGTCGGCCATCATGACCTGGTCGCGGCCGGCCACCAGGGCCTGGGTGACGTCCGTCTGCAGCGAGAACTTGTCGCCGTCGCCCGGGATCGGCTGCTTGCCGGCTTTGACGCACTCGGGGTTGCGGACGTCCTTGATCTCGTCGGCCTGGGTGGTGCCGGTCTGGACGGCGACCTTCTTGCCGCAGAGGTCCTTGGGGTCGATCTTGTCCGGGTTGCCCTTCTTCACGGCGATGGCGGAGCCGGCCGTGAAGTAGGTGATCATGTCGACCGTCTGCTCGCGCTCCTTGGTGTCCGTGAAGGAGCTCATGCCGAGCTGGTACTTCTTCGCGGCGATGCCCGGGATGATCGAGGTGAAGTCGGCGTTCTGGACGTCCGCCTGCAGCCCCAGCTTCGCGGCGATGGCCTTGGCCAGGTCGACGTCCATGCCGACGATGGCGCCCTTGTCGTCCTTGAACTCGTTCGGGGCGTAGGAGGCGTCGGTGGCGACGGTGAGCTTCCCGCCCGACTTCACGTCCGCCGGGACGAGGGCGGCCAGCGACGGGTCCGCCGACGCGGCCTTGACGGAGCTCGTCGGGGTCGCGGCACCCGAGCCGGAGCTGCTCGACGACGAGCTGCAGGCGGTGAGGAACAGGGTGCCGGCCGCGAGGGCGGCGCCTGCCGCGACGAGGCGGGGGCGCAGGGTGCGAGCGGTCATGAGGGGGATCTCCTCCTGGGGGAGAGACGAGCGGAGCGCTACGCCGGGGGGTGGCGGTCGCCCGGCCTTCCGTCGCACTCCGTCGTGCGGCGCCGGGCCGGCCGTTCACTTGTTCGAAATTTCAAGTCGTGCATGTCGCCACCCTCCGCCGAGGTGAGCGCACGTCGGACCGCCTCGTGGAGAGGGGCGCCTCGGGGGAGGCGGTGTTCGATCCGAGTTGGGTGGAATCCTGCCACTCACGGACGGTGAACGGGCCCCGATTCAGATCAAAATCGGATAACGAGGGGCCTTCTTGTCCGCTATCCGGACGAATTCCGACCTCCTGTCACCCTGCGTATAAGTATGCAGACTTGGAGCCGTCCGGCCGGGGAACCCGGCCGGAGCGTCCGGACTCAGAAGCCGCCGTTGACCACCGCGTTCTGTGCCGCACCTGCGGCGACGCCCCACTTCTGGAGGATGTTCTCGTAGGAGCCGTCGCGGATCATCTGGTTGATCGCCTTGACCAGAACGTCCCGCAGTTCGGTGTTCTTCTTGTTCACGGCGATTCCGTAGGGTGACGGCTGGAGCTGCGCGCCGGCGATGTCGAACTTGGCGCCGTTGGGGCCGCCCTTCGCGGCGACGTACGCGGCCACCGGGTAGTCGTTCAGGTCGGCGTCGGCGCGGCCCGCGGCGAGCTCGGCGAGCGCCTCGGTGTCGTTGTCGAACAGCTTCACCGTCAGCGGCTTGTGCGCCCGGGCGCAGGCGCCGACCTGCCGCTCGACGATGGCGTCCTGGGTGGTGCCGCGCTGCAGCGCCACGGTGTGGCCGCACAGGTCGTCCAGCTTGGCGATCTTCTCCGGGTTGCCCTTGGGGACGAGCATCTGGGTGCCGGCGATGAAGTAGTCCACGAAGTCGACGCCGGGGTTCACCACCTTGCCGTCGTCGTCGGTGCCCTCCCGGCGCTGCCGGTTGTCGGTCATCGCGGACATCGCCAGGTCGAAGTCGCCGGCCTGCAGGCCCGGTATCAGCTTGTCGAACGCGGTGTCGGCGATCTCCACCTTCACGCCGAGCTGCTTGCCGAGCTCGGTGGCGATGTCCGGGTCGATGCCGACCGCCGAGCCGTCCGAGGCCTTGAACTCCACCGGGGCGTAGTTCAGGTCGGAGGCGATCTTGAGGACCCCCTTGGTGCGGATGCTCTCCGGCAGCCGGGCGTGCAGGTCGTCCTCACTGGGCTTGCCCGGGCCGGAGCTGCCGCACGCGGTCAGCAGCAGGGCTCCCGCGACGAGCGCAGCCCCCGCGGCGATGGTGCGGGCGGGGCGGGGCGCGAAGGCGTGCATGCGGTGGTCCTCCTGGGGGAGCGGTGGAGCGGTGGAGCAGGCGGGGGTGACGCTGCTGGCCGGAAGGTACCGTCCGCGAGCGGAACGGGAGCGTCCGGATGTCGGTGTGGGAAATGTGATCCTGCCATCCCGCCCTGCTGTCCGAGGTCGCGGGTATGTCAGAATCTGGTATCGGGTAACCCCCGACGAACGAAGGCAGACCGCCGATTCCGCTGCTCACAATCGAGCGGGGCGGATTCGGGGTGCGCAGGACCGGAAGTCGACGACGCCGACTCCGTAGCCGAGGCACCAGCTCCCCTCCGTGTCTGCGTTCACTCCTGCGGGTGCGTGTACCGTCCTGCCGCGGGTCGGTCCGGGCTGTCGGATTCCACCGGGATCCGGGCAATGTCAAGGGCCTCCGTGCGGTGAACGGCACACGACGAGGACGAAAAGGCACAGGTGCGGTGCCTTTGTCCCACCTAGGCTCGCCGGTGTGTCACCGTCCGTCCCGATGCGGATGCGCCTGGGCACGACCGGACAGCACGCAGAACCCAAAACCCTCATTTCGAGGGCGTCGCCCGACGGCCGCGCCCCGACCCCGGACACCGGGTACGCCTCGCGTACCCGGCGTCGCCGTCCCCCGTGACGGCGTCCGCGGTGTCGATCGACCGTCGGCCGGGCGTCCTCGCTGATCATTGACGAAGAGGTCAACGTGGCAGCGGAGATCATCCACCCCAACACCCAGGACACCGACGATCCGGTCGACGCCGTCTTCGCGCTCCACCGCGGCGGCAAGATGGAGGTCCGGGCCACGGTTCCGGTGCGCGACGCGGACGACCTGTCCCTCGCCTACACCCCCGGTGTCGCCCGGGTCTGCACCGCCATCGCCGAGCAGCCCGAGCTGGTCAACGACTACACCTGGAAGTCCAACACCGTCGCGGTGGTCACCGACGGCACCGCCGTGCTCGGCCTCGGCGACATCGGCCCCGAGGCGTCGCTGCCCGTGATGGAGGGCAAGGCGATCCTCTTCAAGCAGTTCGGCGGCGTGGACGCCGTCCCGATCGCGCTGGCCTGCACCGGCGTGGACGAGATCGTCGAGACCGTCGTCCGGCTGGCCCCGTCCTTCGGCGGCGTCAACCTGGAGGACATCTCCGCCCCGCGCTGCTTCGAGATCGAGCGCCGGCTGCAGGACGCCCTGGACGTCCCGGTCTTCCACGACGACCAGCACGGCACCGCGATCGTCACCACCGCCGCGCTGTGGAACGCCGCCAAGGTGACCGGCCGCGAGGTCGGCACCCTGCGCGCCGTCATCTCCGGCGCCGGCGCCGCGGGCATCGCCATCGCCAAGATGCTGCTCGCCGCCGGCATCGGCGACGTCGCCGTCTGCGACCGCCGCGGCGTGGTCCACCAGGGCCGCGAGGACCTCACCGACGTCAAGGCCGAGATCGCCGCCCTGACCAACCGGACCGGCCTCAAGGGCTCGCTGGCCGACGCGCTCGCCGGCGCGGACGTCTTCATCGGCGTCTCCGGCGGCACCGTCCCGGAGGACGTCGTCGCCACCATGGCCGAGGGCTGCTTCGTCTTCGCCATGGCCAACCCGAACCCGGAGATCCACCCCGAGGTCGCGCACCGGTACGCGGCGGTCGTCGCCACCGGCCGCAGCGACTTCCCGAACCAGATCAACAACGTGCTGGCCTTCCCCGGCATCTTCGCCGGCGCCCTGCAGGTCCGCGCCACCCGGATCACCGAGGGCATGAAGCTCGCCGCCGCCCAGGCGCTCGCCGCCGTGGTCGCCGACGAGCTGACCCCGCAGAAGGTCATCCCCTCGCCCTTCGACGAGCGGGTCGCGCCGGCGGTCTCCAAGGCCGTCGCCGAGGCCGCCCGGGCCGAGGGCGTCGCCCGCGCCTGACGGCCCGTCGCCCGGGGCGTACCACCCAGGGGGCGCGCGGAGGCCATGCCTCCACGCGCCCCCGGTGCGTTCCTCCGGTAGCGCAGGTCACACGGTTGCGTGGTACCGGCCGCCCCGCCCGCGCCGATATCGTCCGGACCATGTTCGCTGCCTACGCCGCCCGCATCGATCCGGACGACCCGCTGAGCGCACTGGAGTTGGGCGAACTCCCGGAGCCCGAAGCCCGCGAGGGCTGGAGCGTCGTCAACGTCAGGGCCGCCACCCTCAACCACCACGACCTCTGGTCGCTGCGCGGCGTCGGCCTGCCCGCCGAGCGCCTGCCGATGATCCTCGGCTGCGACGCCGCCGGTGTCGACGAGCACGGCAACGAGGTGGTCATCCACTCCGTCGTCGGCCAGAGCGGCCACGGCGTCGGCCCGGCCGAGCCGCGCTCCATCCTCACCGAGCGCTACCAGGGCACCTTCGCCGGCAAGGTCGCCGTCCCCACCTGGAACCTGCTGCCCAAGCCCGCCGAGCTCAGCTTCGAGCAGGCCGCCTGCCTGCCCACCGCCTGGCTGACGGCCTACCGGATGCTCTTCACCAACGCTGGCGTCAAGCCCGGCGACACCGTCCTCGTCCAGGGCGCCGGCGGCGGTGTCTCCACCGCGCTGGTCGTCCTCGCCAAGGCCGCCGGCCTGCGGGTCTGGGTCACCGGACGGGACGAGGCCAAGCGCGCCCGCGCCGTGGAGCTCGGCGCCGACGCGGCCTTCGAGAGCGGCGCCCGACTGCCCGAGCGGGTGGACGCCGTGATGGAGACGGTCGGCGCCGCCACCTGGTCGCACTCGGTGAAGTCGCTGCGCCCCGGCGGCACGATCGTGATCTCCGGCGCCACCTCGGGCCCGAGCCCGAAGGCCGCCGAGCTGAACCGGATCTTCTTCCTGGAGCTCAAGGTGGTCGGCTCCACCATGGGCACCAAGGAGGAGCTCGCCGGCCTGCTCGCGCTCTGCGCCAACACCGGCGTGCGGCCGGTGATCGACTCGGTGCTGCCGCTCACCGAGGCGCGCGAGGGCTTCGCCCGTCTCGCCAAGGGCGACGTCTTCGGCAAGATCGTGCTGACGCCCTGATCCGCTGAAGGGGCCCTGGCGCACCGAAGGCCCTGACGTGCCGAAGGGCCCTGGCGGACCGCGGTCCGCCAGGGCCCGATGCCGTCGGGTGACGTGTGCTCAGCCGAACAGCCGCCGGGCCGCGGCGGCCAGCGTCGCCTGCGCGCGGGCGAGCTGATCGGCGCTCACCCCGCCGTCGCGAGCGGTGTCCCGGACGTGGTCGCGGAAGCGGTCGAGCAGCCGCTCCAGCTCGCGGGCCGGGTCGGCGTCCGGGTCGGTGCGCGCCCAGCCGGGCAGCTCCTCGGTGGCGGCGTCGTCCGCACCGTCCTCGTCGAGGTCGACCCGGGTGATCCTGACCTCCTCGGCCGGCGCCGGGTGGCCCCAGCGGGCGGCGTCGGCCAGGCCGCCGAGGCTGCGGGTGAGCTCGGCCAGCCCCTCGGCGAGCCCGGTGGACCACTCGCCGCGGGCGGTGTGCTCGCGGACCTGCTCCTCCACCCGCCGCTTGATCCGCAGGGCCTCCTGCTGGGCGGCGGTGCGGGCGGCCCTGGACTGCTCGCGCAGCCGGCGGGCCTCCGCCTCGGCGGCCTTCGCCTTGGCCTTGGCCGCGCGCTCCTGCTCCTTGGCGCGCTTGGCCTGCTCCTTGGCCTGGGACTTGAACCGCTCGTACTCCTCCTTGGCGCGCTGCCAGGCCTCCTTGTCGCCCCAGGGCCCGGCCCACGGGTCGCCGCCGCCGGACGCGGGCTCCGGCCGGGGGGCCTGGCGGGCGGCGCCCCAGAGCTCCTCGCGGAGGTCCTTCGCGGTGTCCCGGACGTCCTCGCGGATCGCACCGGCGAGATGGGCGACGGAGTCGCGGATCTCCACCTCCAGCTCGGCGAGCTCGTCCTGACGGGCCGCCAGTTCGGCGCGGCCCGCGTCGGTGAGCCGGTAGACCTTGCGGCCGCCCTCGGTGCTGTGGGTGACCAGGCCCTCCTTCTCCAGCTTCGCGAGCCGGGGGTAGACCGTGCCGGCGGAGGGCGCGTACAGCCCCTGGAAGCGCTCCTCCAGCAGGCGGATCACCTCGTAGCCGTGCCGGGGGGACTCGTCCAGCAGCTTGAGGAGGTAGAGGCGGAGCCGGCCGTGGCCGAAGACGGGGGACATCGCTCAGGCCTCCTCGGTCAGGTCGGGCTTGGTCAGGTCGGGGCCGTCCGGGCCGGTGGTGAGCTCCTTGGCGGGGGGCGCGTCCTCGTCCTCCGGCCGGTGCAGCACGGTGATCGCGCCGGAGACGGTGGTCACCTGGAGGCGGCCGGTGCCGCTGCCGAGCTGGCCGGAGAGCCGCTTGGCGCCCCAGCTGCCGGCCACGGTGAGCTCGGCGAAGGTGGAGGTGACGTCCCCGGTGGTGGTGCCGGCCTCGACCTTGGCGTCGGCGACCGAGGGCAGCCGGACGCCGACCGGGCCGCTGACCGTGGTGACGGTGATGTCGGTCGGCGTCTGGACGTCGAGGTCGAGGGTGACCGCGCCGCTGACCGTCTTGGCCTGCACCTTGTCGGCGGTGCCGGCGACCACGGTGAGCTGGCCGGACACGGACTTGACGCGCAGCTCGCCGGAGACCGACTGGGCGTCCACGTCGCCGGAGACGGTGTTGGCCTGGATCCGGCCGGAGAGCCCGACCAGGGTGGTGGCGCCGCTCGCGCCGTGCACGGCGACCGGGCCGGTGACCCCGGAGACGGTGGTGTCCGCGGAGGCGGAGCCGATCTTGACCTCGGTGCCGGCCGGGACGGCCAGCGAGACGACGGCACGCCGCTTGCGGCGCAGCGAGGAGAGGAAGGCCTTCACCGACTGGACGGACTTCACCGTCTCGCTCAGCTCGTTCCAGTCGAAGTCCTTGTAGGCCACGGTGAGCACGCCGTCGGTCAGGTCGACGTTGAGGGGCTCGCCCTCCAGCTCGGTGACCTCCAGGCGGGCCGGGCCCTCGGCGGCGACGACGTTGACCGCGCCGCTCATGATCCGTACGTGCAGGGCCCCGACGGGCTCGTCGATGGTGATCCTGTCGGGCTGTTCGACCGTCCACTCGCTCATGGTTCCCCGTCCTCCCGTTTCGCGATGTATATCGCGTCGACTGATAGACACGATATATCGCGAGGTGCCGAAGTCAACCCTGACCCGACCCGGACACCGCGACCCCGAGACGCCCGAGGGCCCGGAAGGCGGATGCCTTCCGGGCCCTCGTCGTGCGGCGCTCGCAGCCCTTCGCGGTGCTGCGGATCAGTCCTCGTCCTCGTCGTCGAGCCGGGCCAGCCAGGTGGCCAGCCGCTCGACCGGGATCTCGAAGTCCGGGTTGAGGTCGACGAACTCCCGCAGCCGCTCGGCCAGCCACTCGAAGGTGACCTCCTCGTCGCCGCGACGGCTCTCCAGCTCCTCGATGCCTCGGTCGGTGAAGTACACGCTGTGCTCCGGTCCGGTGGGGTGTGACCCGGTCAGGATAGTCCGCCGCCGATCAGCCGTTGCGGCGGAAGTAGCTGATCGAGACCTTCGCCCGGGAGTCGCTGGTGCTGCCCTGTTCGACGGTCTTCACCACGACGATGCCGCCGTTCTCCCGGTTGCGCAGGCAGAACAGCCCGCCGACCGGCAGCGCGTCGTACTTCACGTCGGCGACCGGCTGCTGCTCGACGCCCGTCGCGCACTCGGCAGGGGTGAGGTGGTTCTCGGTGGTCAGGAAGGCGTCCGAGCCGCTCGACCAGTTGAAGTGGCCGTAACTGGGCTCCAGCACCCAGGCCGGACTGGTCGAGGAGGACACCACCTTGCCGGTCGTCAGGTCGAAGACGTACGTGTAGTCGGGGCTGGAGAGCACCTGGTCGGTGTAGACCGGGGTGTACCCGCCGGCGGGCTTCCCGGTGGACCCGCCCTTGCCGCCCTGCGCGGCGGTCGGCGCCGCCGCGTCCTGCGACCCGCCGGCCGTCCGGCGGGTGCCGTCGGCCTGTGCGCTCGGCGTGCTGCCGCCCGTACCGCCACCGCCGTCCCCCGAGGACAGGGCCACGCCGACCCCGGTGCCGACCACCGCCGTCGCCGCGGCCACGGCCAGCAGGGTCCTCCAGGAGACGCCGCCCCGGCGGACGGGCCCGCCCGCGGCCGGCGGACCGGAGTGCGGACCGGGCTGCGGGCCGGGTGCCACCGGCACGTTCGGGGCACCGACGGGCTGCGGCGGACCGAACGCGCCCACCGGCGGCGGCACCGCACCGGCCGGCGCGGTCGGGTACGGCGACGCCGGATGGGGAGACGCCGGGTAGGGGGACTGCGCGGCCGGGTACTGCGGCGCCGGATACGGCGGGGCGGCGGCCGGCGGGGCGCCGATCGACGGCGCGGTGGCCGCAGCGGTCGGCATCGGCGGGGCGGCGGGCGGCACCGGCAGCGGGGTCGGCGGGGTGCGCGGCAGGTCCGAACGGCGGGTGATCTCGGTGTTCACCCGGTCGGGCAGCCAGTCGTCGGCGAACCGCAGCTGGCCGCCGACCGCCGGATGGCTGCGGGCCGCCTCGATGACCTCGGCCGGAGCGGGGCGCTGCGCCGGGTCCTTGGCCAGGCAGCGCGCCAGCAGCTCCCGCAGGCCGGCCGGGACGGCCGCCAGGTCCGGCTCCTCGTGCACCACGCGGTAGAGCACCGCGGTGTCCGGGCCCTCGCCGAACGGCGGTGCGCCGCCCGCCGCGTACGCCGCGAGCGCGCCGAGCGCGAAGACGTCGGTGGCGGCGGTGACCGGTCTGCCCTGCGCCTGCTCGGGCGACATGAACGCGGGGGAGCCGATCCGGTACCCCGTCCCGGTGAGCGCGGTGGCGTCCGCGGCCCGGGCGATGCCGAAGTCGATGACCCGCGGGCCGTCCGAGGCGACCAGCACGTTGGCCGGCTTGAGGTCCCGGTGCACGACCTGGACCCCGTGGATCGCCTGCAGCGCCTCGGCGATGCCGCCGACCAGCAGCAGCACGGTGCGGGGCGGCAGCGCGCCGTGCTCGCGGATCACCTGCTGCAGCGAGGGCCCGGGCACGTACGCGGTGACCAGCCACGGGGCATCGGCGTCCGGGCCGGCGTCGATCACCTGAGCGGTGTACAGGCCGTGGATCCGCTGCGCGTTGGCGACCTCCTGGGCGAAGCGCCGCCGGAACTCGCCGTCCTCGGCGAACTCCGCGCGCACCACCTTCAGCGCGACCGGCCGCCCGCCCGGGGTGTAGGAGAGGTACACCCGGCCCATGCCGCCGGCGCCGAGCCGGGCGAAGACCCGGTAGCCGCCGACCTCCCTCGGGTCCTCCGGCTGCAGCGGCTGGAACACGGACGGCAGATCGTTGGACATGCGGCGGCTCCCCCGGAGGTGCGGTACGACGGGCCCTACCGTAGCGACCTGACACCCCGGCAGGAGAGCCGGGGCGCCGGGGACGCCGGAGCGTGGGTGGGGAAAGGCCGGGGCCCGGCCCCGCCTGGACGGCGGGACCGGGCCCCTGTGACGGTGCGTCAGCGGCGACGCGTCAGAGCGAGAACACCTCGTCGACGAGGGCCTGCTGCTCGGCGGCGTGGCGCTTGGCCGAGCCGACCGCGGGGGCCGAGGAGGCCGTCCGGGCGACCCGGCGCAGGCGGGCGCCGTTGGCGTTGCGGCCGACGACGACCTGCAGGTGGTCGACCAGGTTCATCGCGATGAACGGCCAGGCACCCTGGTTGGCCGGCTCCTCCTGCGCCCAGACGAACTGGACGTCGTCGCCGTAGCGGGCCAGCTCCTCCTGGAGCTCGGCCACCGGCAGCGGGTAGAGCCGCTCGACGCGGACGAGGGCGGTGTCGGTGACACCGCGCTCGGCGCGGGCCGCCTCCAGGTCGTAGTAGAACTTGCCGGAGGTGATGACGACCTTGCGCACCTGCGACGGGTCCACCGTGGTGTCCCCGATGACCGGCTTGAACGAGCCCGACAGGAACTCGGCCCGGGCCGACGCCGCGGCCTTCAGACGCAGCATCGACTTCGGGGTGAAGACGACGAGCGGCTTGTGGTGCGGGTTGTGGGCCTGCCAGCGGAGCAGGTGGAAGTAGTTCGACGGCGAGGTCGGCATGGCGACCGTCATGTTGTTCTGCGCGCAGAGCTGGAGGAAGCGCTCCGGGCGGGCGGACGAGTGGTCCGGGCCCTGGCCCTCGTAGCCGTGCGGCAGCAGCAGGACGACGCCGGAGTGCTGGCCCCACTTCTGCTCGGCGGAGGCGATGTACTCGTCGACCATGGTCTGGGCGCCGTTGACGAAGTCGCCGAACTGCGCCTCCCACATGACCAGCGCGTTGGGGCGGGTCAGCGAGTAGCCGTACTCGAAGCCCATCGCCGCGTACTCCGACAGCAGGCTGTCGTAGACGGTGAAGCGGGCCTGGTCCTCGGTCAGGTACAGCAGCGGGGTGTAGTCCTCGCCGGTGTTGCGGTCGATGAGGACGGCGTGGCGCTGGCCGAAGGTGCCGCGGCGGCTGTCCTGGCCGGCGAGGCGGACGGGGTGGCCCTCCATCAGCAGCGAGCCGATGGCGAGGGTCTCGCCCATGGCCCAGTCGATGGTGTTGTCCTCGACCGAGGCGGCGCGGCGCTGCAGCTGCGGCAGCAGACGCGGGTGGACGGTCAGCCACTCCGGCAGGTTGACCTGCGAGGCGGCGATCCGCTTCACCATCTCCTCGGAGATGCCGGTCTGGATGGAGACCGGGAAGTCGGCGACCGGCTTGCCGTTGGTGGCCGGGGCCGGCGCGGTGGCCGCCTCGCGCACCTCGGCGAAGACCTTCTCCAGCTGGCCCTGGAAGTCCTGGAGCGCCTGCTCCGCCTCTTCCATGGTGATGTCGCCGCGGCCGATCAGGCCCTCGGTGTACAGCTTGCGGACCGAGCGCTTCTTGTCGATCAGGTCGTACATCAGCGGCTGGGTGAAGGACGGGTTGTCGGCCTCGTTGTGACCGCGGCGGCGGTAGCAGATGAGGTCGATGACGACGTCCTTGTGGAACTCCTGCCGGAATTCGAAGGCGAGCCGCGCGACGCGGACGACGGCCTCGGGGTCGTCGCCGTTCACGTGGAAGATCGGCGCCTCGATCATGCGCGCCACGTCGGTGCAGTACATCGACGAGCGGGAGGAGGCCGGGGCGGCGGTGAAGCCGACCTGGTTGTTGACCACGAGGTGGATCGTGCCGCCGGTGCGGTAGCCCCGCAGCTGCGACATGTTCAGGGTCTCCGCGACGACGCCCTGGCCGGCGAAGGCCGCGTCGCCGTGGACCTGGATGGGGAGCACCGGGAAGGTGGTGCCGCCCTGGTCCAGGACGTCCTGCTTGGCGCGGACGATGCCCTCGACGACCGGGTCGACCGTCTCCAGGTGCGAGGGGTTCGCCGCGAGCGAGACCTTGATGGTCTCGCCGTCCAGGCCGGTGAAGGTGCCCTCGGCGCCCAGGTGGTACTTCACGTCGCCGGAGCCGTGCATCGACTTCGGGTCGAGGTTGCCCTCGAACTCGCCGAAGATCCGGGCGTACGGCTTGCCGACGATGTTCGCCAGCACGTTCAGGCGGCCGCGGTGGGCCATGCCGATGACGGCCTCGTCCAGGCGGTGCTCGGCGGCGGCGTCGATCGTCGCGTCGAGCAGCGGGATCAGGGACTCGCCGCCCTCCAGCGAGAAGCGCTTCTGCCCGACGTACTTGGTCTGCAGGAACGTTTCGAAGGCCTCGGCGGAGTTGAGGCGGCGCAGGATGCGCAGCTGCTCCTCGCGCTCGGGCTTGGTGTACGGCTTCTCCAGGCGCTCCTGCAGCCACTTGCGCTGCTTCGGGTCCTGGATGTGCATGTACTCGATGCCGACGGTGCGGCAGTAGGTGTTGCGCAGCAGGCCGAGGATGTCGCGGAGCTTCATCATCTTCTGGCCGCCGAAGCCGCCGACCGCGAACTCGCGCTCCAGGTCCCACAGGGTGAGGCCGTGCTGGACGACGTCCAGGTCGGGGTGCTTGCGCTGCTTGTACTCCAGCGGGTCGGTGTCGGCCATCAGGTGGCCGCGCACGCGGTACGCGTGGATGAGCTCCATGACGCGGGCGGTCTTGTTGACCTCGTCGTCGTGGGTGGCGGCCACGTCGGTCGCCCAGCGCACCGGCTCGTAGGGGATGCGCAGCGACTCGAAGACCTCGTCGTAGAAGCCGTGCTCGCCCAGCAGGAGCTGGTGGATCGTGCGCAGGAACTCGCCCGACGCGGCGCCCTGGATGACACGGTGGTCGTAGGTCGAGGTCAGCGTCATGATCTTGGAGACGCCGAGACGCGCGAGGGTGTCGGGGGAGGAGCCCTGGAACTCGGCCGGGTACTCCATGGCGCCGACGCCGACGATGGTGCCCTGGTTCTGCATCAGGCGGGGCACGGAGTGGACGGTGCCGATGCCGCCGGGGTTGGTCAGCGAGACGGTGACCCCGGTGAAGTCGTCCATGGTCAGCTTGTTGGCGCGGGCGCGGCGGACGATGTCCTCGTAGGCCTGCCAGAAGCCGAAGAAGTCGAGGGTCTCGGCCTTCTTGATCGCCGCGACCACGAGCTGGCGGTCGCCGTTCGGCTTGACCAGGTCGATCGCCAGGCCGAGGTTCACGTGCTCCGGCTTGACCAGGTAGGCCTTGCCGTCCTCGACCTTGTAGCTGTGGTTCATGCCCGGCGAGGCCTTGACGGCCTGGACGAGCGCGTAACCGATCAGGTGGGTGAAGGAGACCTTGCCACCGCGGGCGCGCTGCAGGTGGTTGTTGATGACGATGCGGTTGTCGATCAGCAGCTTGGCCGGGACGGCACGCACCGACGTCGCGGTCGGCACCTCCAGCGAGGCGTCCATGTTCGTGGCGACGGCCTTCGCGGGGCCGCGCAGCTGGACGAGCTCGGTTCCCTGCGCGGCCGGCGCGGGCGCAGCCGGGGCGGCGGCCTTCGGCGCGGGCGGCGCGGCAGGGGCTGCTGCCAGCGGCGCGGCGGCCGGCTGGACCGGCGCGGCCGGTGCAGCGGGCGCCGGCGCGGCGGCGGGAGCAGCAGGGGCAGCAGGAGCAGCAACGGGGGTCGGCACGGAGCCGACCTGGGTTGCGGCCTGGGTCACTGGAGTCACCTCGGTACCGGGCTTGTAGTCGGCGAAAAAGTCCCACCAGGCTCGGTCGACCGAGTTCGGGTCCTGGAGGTACTGCTGGTAGATCTCGTCGACGAGCCACTCATTGGGGCCGAAGCCAGTGGAGCTTGCCGAGCTGGGGGTTTCAGGGTGTGGCGACATCGGGGCAACCGCCCTCTTCCGCTTCCTTTTGGGATGGTGGACAGCGGGGATTAAGGCTACGCCTCCGACCAGTGATCGCGCAGTCCCCCCTGGCCAGGCGTCGCCCAGATCACAGTGATAGGCCGGAATTTGGCCGGTTGTGCGCGTTAGAAACCCGCGGGTAGGGGTAGCTGGACACGTTCGGTCTGCACCATTATCCCCACAAAATCAGACAACATGGGCACCCGGAGGTGGACGGGGGCCGGTCCGATGCCGGGCCGGCCCCGTTGTGTCCCAGTTGTGTGACAACGTTCGGGTACGGCGTGTCACCCGGTGGGGAGCCTCGTGGCGAGGGGTGCCTCGCCGGGCAGCGTGACCTCGATCCGGCAGCCCCGGTCCGTCTCGGCGACGCGGATCTCGCCGCCGTGCAGGTCCACCGCCCAGCGGGCGATGGCCAGGCCGAGTCCGGTGCCGCCGTCGCTGCCGGGGCCCTGCGCGGTCGCGCTGCCGCTGCGCCCGAAGCGCTCGAACACCCGCGCGCGGTCCTGCAGCGGGATGCCGGGGCCCTCGTCCTCGACCTGCAGCAGCAGGGCGCCGCCCTGCTCGCCCGGCCGGGCCCGCACGGTCACCGTGCCGCCCGCCGGGGAGTGCTTGCAGGCGTTGTCGACGAGGTTGGCGACCACCTGGTGCAGCCGTTCCTCGTCGGCGACGGCGGTCAGGCCGTCCGGCTGCACGTCCAGGCTCAGCCGCACGTCGCCGCGGCGACCGTAGGCGCCGCCCGCGGTGGCGCCGTCCACCGTCACCCCGCGGAGCACGCCGTCCAGGAACGGCCGCACCTCGAACGGGCGGGTGTCCAGCGGCACCACGCCGTCGTCGAGCTTGGAGAGGTCCAGCAGGTGGGTGATCAGCCGGCCCAGCCGCTCGGTCTGCTCCAGCGCGGCGCCCAGCGTCTTGGGCTCGGGCCGGACGACGCCGTCCACCACGTTCTCCAGGACGGCCCGCAGCGCCGCGATCGGCGTGCGCAGCTCGTGCGAGACGTTGGCGATCAGCTCCCGGCGGTGCCGGTCGGCGGCCTCCAGATCGGCCGCCATGCGGTTGAAGGAGTCGGCGAGCTCGCCGATCTCGTCCCGGGAGGAGGTGTCCACCCGGGTGCTGTAGTCGCCGCGGGCCATCGCCCGGGCCGCGGCGGTCATCGCGCGCAGCGGCGCGGTCAGTCCGTGCGCGAGGAACTGCATGAACAGCAGCGACGCGATCATCGAGAAGATCATGATGATCCGGATCTGCGTCTCGGACCGGATCGCCACGACCACCATCCCGGTGGCCAGGCAGACGGAGACGATCACCAGCAGGGCGAGCTTGCCCTTGATGGACCGCACCGGGTCGAACGGCCGCATGTCGTCCCACACCCGGCGGGCGGCCCGGCCGGCCAGGCCGGGGCCGGGACGCTCGGCGGCGTCCCCTCTGCGTTGCTGTGGAAAGGTCATCGTGCCCCTGCGGTCGGAGCGGTGCATCGGCTGAAGGCGTGGGCCCCCCGGCGGCCCAGCCCTCGGTGCACCGGCTCAGGAAAGGGGTGCCTCCAGGGCGTACCCGACGCCGTGCACCGTGCGGATCCAGCTGGCGCCGATCTTCCGGCGCAGCGCCTTGACGTGGCTGTCGACCGTGCGGGTGCCCGAGGCGTCCGTCCAGTCCCAGACCTCCGCGAGCAGCTGCTCGCGGGTGAGCACCGCGCGCGGCTGCGCGGCGAGGCAGGCGAGCAGGTCGAACTCGGTCGGCGTCAGGTGGACGTCGCCCGAGCCGAGCCGCACCCGGCGCTGCACGTGGTCGATCTCCAGCTCGCCGAAGCGCAGCGAGCCGAGCGCCGGCGTCCTCGCCGCCTGCTGGGCGCGCTCGACGCGGCGCAGCAGCACGTTGACGCGGGCCGCCAGCTCGCGCATGGAGAACGGCTTGGTCATGTAGTCGTCCGCACCGACGCCGAGGCCGACCAGCAGGTCCGTCTCGTCGTCCCGCGCGGTCAGCATGAGCACCGGCACCGGGCGCTGCGCCTGGATCCGGCGGCACACCTCCAGGCCGTCGAAGCCCGGCAGCATGATGTCGAGCACCACCAGGTCGGGCTGCCAGGTGTGGAAGCCGTCCACCGCGCCGGGCCCGTCGTGGGCCACGGCGACCTTGAAGCCCTCCGCTCCCAGGCGGGCTGCGATGGACTCGGCGATGGTCGGTTCGTCCTCCACCACCAGTACTCGCCGCTGCGTACCGACCGGGCTGCTGCCGGTCTCTTGCTGAATCTCTGTCACGGTCACGCCACCGCCCCCAGGGCTGCGGGCCGACACCTGTGGGGGTGGCGGCGCCGCGTCGTAGTCGTTTCGGTCCGTATGTGGGCTGTGCCCGGCCTGCCGCGTCGGCTGGGTGCCGTTCCGCCGTCGGCCCCCTGCGCGGCGTGGATGCGCCGTGTGTGGTCCGCACACCCGACCCGCACTCCACGCAGAGTACGGACACCGGGGGCGTTCCGGCAGGTGGCCCGGACACATCCGGGCCACGGATCGATGCCGATCCCCGTCGGGACCGGGCACGGGGCGATACCTTACCGGGCGAAATTCGCAGTTGTAACGATCCGTATGGTTCCGAATGCGGCTTGCGCCCCTTACTTTTGGGCTGCTCCTCCGTGAACGGAGGGCAGGTACGGACCAAGGCGTGCAGCCGGTGCGTCGAAGCTCAAGCATTCTTCACAGCTCTTCCCCAGCGGGCTCCCAGCCTGGGAACGTATCGTGGTCACGACAAGGGCCACCGGTGTCTCCGCGGGCACCGTCCGTGCGGATCCCCGCACGCCCTCGACACGTTGCACACGGGGGCGGGTGACGGCAGTCCGGCGGACGGAGGGCCCCATGGCGGCGAGCGGTACCGGCCGTGCGGCGGCACGCCGCGACCTGGTCCGCGACCGCGCGCGCGACCTGCTCCGGGGGCTGCGCGCAGCGCTCCCCACTCCGCGGCGCAACCCCTTCGCGCTCGGCTACCTGGCCCTGCTGCTCGGCACCACCCTCTTCACCCGGTTCGGGGACCCGCAGCTGGTGCACCGGCTGCAGGCGCTCTCCTCCACCGACGTTCACAACCTCGCGCACCACCCCGTGCTCGCCCTCGCGGCCAGCGGCCTCTGGGTGGCCGGCCCGGTGTGGACCCCTTATCTGTGGGTCTTCCTGCTGACGGTCGCCCCGCTGGAGCGCCGGGTCGGCGGCCGCCGGGCGGCCGGGGTGTTCGCCGCCGGGCACGTCGGCGCCACCCTGCTCTCCCAGGCCGTGGTGCTGGCGGCGGTCGCCGTCCGCGCGCTGCCCGTCGACGCCCTCGGCGACCTCGACATCGGCGTCAGCTACGGCGTCCTCGCCAGCCTCGGCGCGCTCGCCGGCCTGCTGCCCCCGGCCGGCCGGAACCTCGCCCTCGGCATCGCCGCCGTCCTGGTCGGCGAGCAGTTCCTCGACGGGACCGACCTCGTCACCGGTATCGGCCACCCGGCCGCGCTGCTGATCGGCATCGCCCTCTGGCGCCCGCTGCGCCGCGGCCCCCGGCCCCCGCTCCGGCGCCGCCGGCCCGCCCCGGCCCCGCTGCCCGTCCGCGTCTGACCGGCGCTTCCCTGCGCCTCCGCGCGCCCGACCTGCGCTTCCCCGGTCACCGCCGGTGATCGCTCACAGCGAACGACGCCCCGGGAACAATCGCGCCCCGCCAATCCTTAGTCAGGTCAGCTCAACTTCACTGACTGGGGAGAGATCATGGCATCGACGTCCGTTCCGCTCACCCTGCCCGTGCTGCCGCTCGACGACGAGGTGGTGCTCCCGGGCATGGTCGTCCCGCTCGACCTGTCCGACGCCGAGGTCCGCGCCGCCGTCGAGGCCGCCCGGGCGGCGGCGACCGGCCCGGGCAAGCCCCAGGTGCTGCTGGTGCCGCGCCTCGACGGCTCGTACGCCGCCGCCGGCACGCTGGCCACCGTCGAACAGGTCGGCCGCCTCGCCGACGGCGACCCGGCCGCGCTGGTGCGCGCCGTGCGCCGGGTGCGCATCGGCGCCGGCACCACCGGCCCCGGCGCCGCCCTCTGGGTCGAGACCACGCCCTTCCGGGAGTCCTCCGCCGGCACCGCCGTGGCCGGCCGGGCCGCCGACCTCGTGAAGGAGTACAAGGCGCTCTCCACCCAGTGGCTGCGCAAGCGCGGCGCCTGGCAGATCGTCGACCGGGTCGCGGCCATCGACGATGTCGGCGAACTCGCCGACAACATCGGCTACGCGCCCTTCGCCACCGCCGAGCAGAAGCTCAAGGTGCTGCTGGAGGCCGACCAGCTGGCCCGTCTGGAGTACGCGCTCACCCTGCTGCGCGACCACCTCGCCGAGGAGGAGGTCAACGACACCATCCGCAAGGACGTGGAAGAAGGGGTCGCCAAGCAGCAGAAGGAGTTCCTGCTCCGCCGCCAGCTGGAGGCCGTCCGCAAGGAGCTCGCCGAGCTGAACGGCGAGTCCGCCTCGGAGGAGGACGACTACCGGGCCCGCGTCGAGGCCGCCGACCTGCCGGAGAAGGTCCGCGGGGCGGCCCTCAAGGAGGTCGACAAGCTGGAGCGGTCCAGCGACCAGTCGCCCGAGGGCTCGTGGATCCGCACCTGGCTGGACACCGTCCTCGAACTGCCCTGGAACGAGCGGTCCACCGACTCCTACGACATCGCCGGCGCCCGCGCCGTGCTCGACGCCGACCACGCCGGCCTCTCGGACGTGAAGGACCGGATCGTCGAGTACCTGGCCGTCCGCAAGCGCCGCGCCGACCAGGGGCTGGGGCAGATCGGCGGCCGCCGCGGCGGTGCGGTGCTCGCCCTGGTCGGCCCGCCCGGCGTCGGCAAGACCTCGCTGGGCGAGTCCGTCGCCCGGGCCATGGGCCGCTCCTTCGTCCGGGTGGCGCTCGGCGGCGTCCGCGACGAGGCCGAGATCCGCGGCCACCGGCGCACCTACGTCGGCGCGCTGCCCGGCCGCGTCGTCCGGGCGATCAAGGAGGCCGGCTCGATGAACCCGGTCGTCCTGCTCGACGAGATCGACAAGGTCGGCTCCGACTACCGCGGCGACCCGGCCGCCGCCCTGCTCGAAGTCCTCGACCCGGCGCAGAACCACACCTTCCGCGACCACTACCTGGAGGTCGAGCTCGACCTCTCCGACGTGGTCTTCCTCGCCACCGCCAACGTGCTGGAGGCGATCCCCGAGCCGCTGCTCGACCGGATGGAGCTCGTCCGGCTCGACGGCTACACCGAGGACGAGAAGGTCGTCATCGCCCGCGACCACCTGCTGCCCCGGCAGCTCGCCAAGGCCGGGCTGAGGGACGACGAGGTGGCGGTCGACGAGGGCGCGCTGCGCAGGCTCGCCGGCGAGTACACCCGCGAGGCGGGCGTGCGGAACCTGGAGCGTTCGATCGCGCGCATCCTGCGCAAGGTCGCCGCGCAGAGCGAACTCGGCGAGCGCGAGCTGCCCGCCGCGATCGGCGCCGACGACCTGCGCGGGCTGATCGGCCGGCCGCACCACACCCCCGAGTCCGCCCAGGAGCCCGCCGAGCGGCGCACCGCCGTCCCCGGCGTCGCCACCGGGCTGGCCGTCACCGGCGCGGGCGGCGACGTCCTCTACATCGAGGCCTCGCTCGCCGACGCCGAGACCGGTTCCACCGGGCTCACCCTCACCGGTCAGCTCGGCGACGTGATGAAGGAGTCCGCGCACATCGCGCTCTCCTACCTCCGCTCGCGCGGCGCCGAACTCGAACTGCCCGTCACCGGGCTGCGGGACCGCGGCATCCACCTGCACGTCCCGGCGGGCGCCGTCCCCAAGGACGGCCCGAGCGCCGGCATCACCATGACCACCGCGCTCGCCTCGCTGCTGTCCGGGCGCAAGGTGCGCACCGACGTGGCGATGACCGGCGAGGTGTCCCTCACCGGCCGGGTGCTGCCGATCGGCGGCGTCAAGCAGAAGCTGCTCGCCGCCGACCGGGCCGGGGTCAGCACGGTGATCATCCCGCGGCGCAACGAGGCGGACCTGGACGACGTGCCCGCCGAGGTGCTGGAGCGGCTCACCGTGCACGCCGTCGCCGACGTCCGCGAGGTGCTGGAGCTGGCCCTGGAGCCGGCGGAGGTACTGGTCGCCGCCTGAGGCGCGGCGGGCGCAGGGGCGCGGGGTGCCGAGCGGCACCGCGCGCCCCTGCGGCGTGCGCCCCGGGTCGTTACCCCGTGCGGACGTCACGAATACGCCGCACGGACCCGGGCGTGCGAGACTGCCGAAATGCCGTCCCCTACGCAACGCGCGTTGGCCCGAGTCCCGGAGCGGTACCGGCCGTTCCTGGTGCGGCACCGCAAGCTGGTGAAGTTCCTGCTGGTGGGCGGCACCTGCTTCGTGCTGACCACCGTCGTCGACCTCGGGCTGAAGTTCACCGTGCTGCAGCACAAGCCGGTGGTCGCGCTGACCGTCGCCACGGTGATCGCGACGGTGGTCTCCTACGTCCTCAACCGCCAGTGGTCGTTCCGGGCGAACGGCCGGCAGCGCGAGGCGATCCTCTTCTTCGTGGTCAGCGCGCTCGCGGTGGTCGTCAACGACCTGCCGCTGATCTTCTCCCGGTACGTCCTGGACCTCCGCGAGCCGGACGTCACCGCGCTCACGCAGGAGGTCGCCGACTTCCTCAGCGGCATGATCGTCGGCACCTTCCTGGCCATGATCTTCCGCTTCTGGGCGATGAACCGCTGGGTCTTCACCCGCAGCGGGCTCCAGCCGCCCGCCGAGGACCTCGAACCCGAGCGGGTCTGAGCGCCCCCGGCGGACGGCCGGTGCGGCACGCCGCTCAGCGGACGCCGAGCAGGTGCTCCATGGCGAGCTGGTCGAGCTGCTCGAAGGCCATGCCGCGGGCGGCCGCCGCGTCCACGTCGAAGTCCTCGAACGCACCGCGGTCGGCGACCAGCGCCGCCAGGCCGTCCTCGGCGGTCGGCCGGGCCAGCTCGTCCAGGCGGGACGCCCGCAGGGCCTCCTGCACCGCAGGGTCGGCACGGAACGCCAGGGCCTTCTCCTTGAGCATCAGGTAGTTGCTCATGCAGGCGGCGGCCGAGGCCCACACGCCCTCGAAGTCCTCGGTGCGCGGCGGCTTGAAGTCGAAGTGCCGCGGGCCGTCGTAGCCCGCCGACTCCAGCAGGTCCACCAGCCAGAAGGCGCTGCGCAGGTCGCCGGCGCCGAAGCGCAGGTCCTGGTCGTACTTGATGCCGGACTGGCCGTTGAGGTCGATGTGGAAGAGCTTGCCGTGCCACAGCGCCTGGGCGATGCCGTGCGCGAAGTTCAGCCCGGCCATCTGCTCGTGGCCGACCTCCGGGTTGAGGCCGACCCGCTCCGGGCGCTCCAGGCTCCCGATGAAGGCCAGCGCGTGGCCGACGGTCGGCAGCAGGATGTCGCCGCGGGGCTCGTTCGGCTTGGGCTCGATGGCGAAGCGCAGGTCGTAGCCCTGCTCCTCGACGTACTCGCCGAGCAGGTCGAAGGCCTCCTTCAGGCGGTCCAGCGCGACCCGGACGTCCTTCGCGGCGCCGTGCTCGGCGCCCTCGCGGCCGCCCCAGGCGACGTAGGTGGTGGCGCCGAGCTCCACCGCGAGGTCGATGTTGCGGATCGTCTTGCGCAGCGCGTAGCGGCGGACGTCGCGGTCGTTGGCGGTGAAGGCGCCGTCCTTGAAGACCGGGTGGGTGAAGAGGTTGGTGGTGGCCATCGGGACCTTCAGGCCGGTGGCGTCCAGGGCGGTGCGGAAGCGCTTGACGATCGCGTCGCGCTCCGCGTCCGAGGAGCCGAACGGGATCAGGTCGTCGTCGTGGAAGGTCACGCCGTGGGCGCCCAGTTCGGCCAGCCGGTGCACCGTCTCCACCGGGTCGAGGGCCGGGCGGGTGGCGTCGCCGAAGGGGTCGCGGCCCTGCCATCCGACGGTCCACAGGCCGAAGGTGAACTTGTCCGCGGGGGTGGGGGTGGGCATCTCGGTGCTCCAGGGGGTCTATTCGTCAGGGCAGAAAACAAACTAATATCCCAGCGTACGGAAGGGAAGGCCCCGACGCGGCGGACGGAGAGGAAGTCATGGCAGGGATCGTCATCGGGGTGGACAGCTCCACCCAGTCCACCAAGGCGCTCGCGGTGGACACCGCCACCGGCGAGGTGCTCGGCGAGGGCCGGGCGGCGCACACCGTCACCGGCAGCGGCGGCGCCCGGGAGAGCGATCCGCGGCAGTGGTGGCAGGCACTGCAGGAGGCGATCGCCGGCACCGGCTGCGCCGGGCGGGCCGAGGCCCTCGCGATCGGCGGCCAGCAGCACGGGCTCGTCGCCCTCGACGCCGCCGGCGACCCGGTGCACCCCGCGCTGCTCTGGAACGACACCCGCTCGGCCGGACAGGCCGCCGCCCTGGTCGACGAGCTCGGCCGGGAGGACTGGGCCCGGCGCACCGGCAGCGTCCCCAACGCCTCGTTCACCGTCGCCAAGTGGGCCTGGCTGCGCGACCACGGCCTCACCGGCCGGGTCGCCGCCGTCCGGCTGCCGCACGAGTACCTCACCGAGCGGCTCACCGGCCGCCCCGCCGCCGAACGCAGCGACGCCTCCGGCACCGGCTGGTGGGGCGAGCACGGCTGGGACACCGGCATCCTCGACCTCGTCGGCCTCGACCCCGGCCTGCTGCCGCCGCTCGCCGCACCCGGCACCGCGGCCGGCGAGACCACCGGCCCCTTCGGCGGACTGCGGTCCGGCATCCCCGTCGCCCTCGGCGCCGGCGACAACGCGGCCGCCGCCCTCGGACTCGGCCTCGGCGGCGGCACCGGCGCCGTCCACGGACAGCCCGCCCTCTCGCTCGGCACCTCCGGCACCGTCTACGCCGTCACCCGCGGCCGGCCCGCCGACCCGACCGGCACCGTGGCCGGCTTCGCCGCCGCCCACGGCGACTGGCTGCCGCTCGCCTGCACCCTCAACTGCACCCTCGCCGTCGACCGGTTCGCCACCCTGCTCGGCCTCGACCGGCAGGCCGTCGAACCCGGCGGCGAGGCCGTCGTCCTGCCGTTCCTCGACGGCGAGCGCACCCCCGCCCTGCCGCACGCCGCCGGCCTCGTCCACGGCCTGCGCCACGACACCACCCCCGGCCAACTGCTCCAGGCCGCCTACGACGGCGCCGCGTACGCCCTGCTCGCCGCCCTCGACCTGGTGCTCGCCGCCGGCAGCGAGACCGCGGGTGGCGCGCCGCTGCTGCTCATCGGCGGCGGAGCCCGCGGACGGGCCTGGCAGGACACCGTGCGGCGGCTCTCCGGCCGGGCCGTCCAGGTGCCCGCCGCCGGCGAACTCGTCGCCCTCGGCGCCGCTGCCCAGGCCGCCGGTCTGCTCACCGGCGAACACCCCGCCGAGGTCGCCCGCCGCTGGGGCACCGCCGCCGGACCCGTCCTCGACCCGGTCGAGAAGGACGAGGCCGCGGCCGCCAGGATCGCCGCCGTGCTCGCCGCCGGCGCTCCACTGCTCGGCGCCTGACCGGCCGCCCGCGAGCCGGCCCGCGACGAGCGCGGCCGCGGGCCCCCGGTGCAGGTCGGGGCCCGTGCGGCCGGTACCGTTCGCGCGGCCCCGAGTGCCGCGCGAACGGGACCGGCGCACGTGGATACCCTGCAACCGGTCGACCGGGTGTTCGGCCGTCGAACGAGAGGTGACGAGGAGATGAGGGACACGGACGCCAGACGGGCCCGGCCCGCGAGTCAGCAGGGCATGCGCCGGGCCAACCTGGCCCTCGTCCTCGGCGAATTCGCGGCCGGACCGCGCTCCCGCGCCGAGGTCGCGGCCACCACCGGCCTCACCCGGGCGGCCGTCTCCTCCCTGGTCGACGAACTCACCACGGCCGGCCTCCTCGCCGGATGCGGCCCCGCCGTCCCCAGCGGCAAGGTCGGCCGGCCCGGCACCGCCCTCGCCCTCGACCCGCAGGGACCCGCCGGCCTCGGCGGCGAGATCGGCGTCGAACACCTCGCCGC
Organism: Kitasatospora sp. NPDC085895; assembly: GCF_040702125.1. Lineage (NCBI taxonomy): Bacteria > Bacillati > Actinomycetota > Actinomycetes > Kitasatosporales > Streptomycetaceae > Kitasatospora > Kitasatospora sp. NPDC085895. The sequence continues at coordinate 129,595 of NZ_JBFBJY010000005.1, forward strand.
CTGCGTCGTCGACCTCCGCGGCGAAGTCCGCGGCTGGCTGCGCCAGGACGTCACCAACCGCGACCGCCCCGCCGAAGCCGTCCTGCGCGACCTCGCCGTCCTGCTCCGCGAGGTCGCCGACTCCTGCGGCCTCACCCCGGCCGGCCTCGCCGTCGCCGTCCCCGGCCTCGTCGGCGCCGCCGAGGGCGTCGTCGAACGAGCCCCCAACCTCGGCTGGTCCGACCTGCCGCTCGCCGCCGAACTCCGCCGCGCCCTGCGCGAGGCCGACGCCCACCCCCTCGCCGACCTGCCCATCGACGTCGACAACGAGGCCAACCTCGGCGGCCTCGCCGAACTCTGGCTCGGCGAAGGCCCCGACGACTTCCTCCACCTCTCCGCCGAAGCCGGCATCGGCGCCGCCCTCGTGGTGGACGGCCGCCTCCTGCGCGGCGCCCGCGGCTACGCCGGCGAGCTCGGCCACGTCCCCGTCCACCCGGACGGGCCCGCCTGCCCCTGCGGCGCCCGCGGCTGCCTGGAGCAGTACGCGGGAGAGGCCGCCGTGCTCCGCGCCGCCGGACTCGCCGACACCGGCGGCGACTGGGTCGCCCTGCTCGCCCGCCGCGCCGCCGACGGGGACCCGGCCGTCCTCGCCGCGCTGGAGGCCGCCGGCTCGGCGCTCGGCGTGGCCGCCGCCGGCGCCGTCAACCTGCTCGACCCGGCGGCGCTGGTGCTCGGCGGCGGCTACGCGGAGCTGGCCGCCTGGCTGCTCCCCGCCATGCGGACCGAACTCGCCGACCGCGTCACCGTCCGGGCCTGGCACGACGACTGGCTGACGGCCTCACGGCTGGGGCGGCGGGGGCCGCTGCTCGGCGCGGGGATCGGGGTCGTCCGCGCCGTCGTCGCCGACCCGGGCCGCTTCGCCGCCGCCGAAGCCTGAGGGCACGCCGCCGACGGGGCTCATCGCTTCGGACGGTTCGCCGTACGGGGGGTGCGCGGTTCCCCACGCCCCCGGGCCGCATCCTCCGCCGGGGTCTGGCTGGTGCGGTCGGCGGTGAGGAGGGTGATGGCGACGCCGGCGACGGCCCAGGCGGCGAGGACGAGGAAGGGCGGGGTGAGGGCGGTGCCGCCGAGGTAGACGATGGAGCGGGCGGCGTCGGTGCCGGCGCCGTTCGGGATCCAGGAGCCGATCGCCCGCCAGAACGGCGGCAGCAGCGGCGGCGGATAGACCCCGCCCGCGCTCGGGTTGCCGAGCACCACGAAGATCAGCACGGCGATGCCGATCCCGACCACCCCGAAGAGGCACTGCATCGCCATGGTGAAGGCCCCGACCGCGAAGACCACCAGGGTGCCGAGCCCCCAGATCGGCAGGACCGGGCCGGGCAGGGCGTCCAGGACCGGTCCGGTGATCAGCGCGCCGCCGAGGCCGGCCGCGGCGGAGTAGAGGAGGAGCGTGCCGAGCCGCAGCAGCGCGCGGTCGGTGTCGGCGGGCCGGGAACCGGCGCTGATGCCGAGGATCGAGGCCACCAGGTAGCCGCCGACGCACCAGCCGACCACCAGGTAGAAGGAGGAGAGGCCCTCGGCGTCGCCGGGGGCGAGCGGGACGACGTCCTCGGTGCCCAGGGTCCGCTGCTGGGCGGACTCCAGCGAGCCGACGATCCGTTCGGCGGCGGTCGCCGCGGCCGGTCCGCGGGCGGTGGCGACCAGCAGGGTGTCCTCGCTGCCGGTGGGGTCGATCAGCCAGGCGGCGTACACCTTCTGGTCCTTGATCAGCTGGACGGCGCTCGCCCGGTCCTCCGCCGTGCTGGGCCGGACGGCCCGGTCCGGGACGTCGTGGAGGGCCGAGGTGCCCTGGAGGACGGCCTGGGCGGGGCCGACCACGGCGATGGAGAGCTGATGGGGGGTCGGGTCGTGGAGCGCGCCGACGTAGCTGGCGGTGAAGGCGAGTTGGAGCAGCAGCACCCCGAGCACGAGCAGGAAGGCGCGCGGGGTGACCGCGTCCTTGACCTCGGTGAGGAATCCGGGGCGCGGGCCGGCCATGGGTCGCCTCCTTGAGGGCGAGGGGCAAAGGGTGTGAAACGGATGCTTCATAACATGAAGCAGTTGTCCGGGGGTGGAGGCGCGGCCTACGGGATACTGGCGCCATGAATGACCAGGAGTCGGCCGACCAGGCGTTCCGCGCGGTCGAGCGGGAGGTGGCGCTGCTCTTCCGCCGCGGGCGGACGCGGGCTGCGGAGATGGCGCGGCGGGTGCATCCGGAGCTGGAGGCCGCGGCGTACGTGATGCTCGCGTACGTGGAGGAGTCGGGCCGGGTGCGGCTGACCGACATCGGGCTGCACTTCGGGATCGGCAAGGCCTCGATCAGCCGGCAGGTGAAGCACCTGGAGGTGCTGGGCCTGCTGCGCCGCGAGGTCGACCCGCTGGACCGCCGTTCCTCGCTGCTCTCGCTCACCGAGGACGGCGCCGCCCGCTACCTGCGCGCCCGGGACGCCCGGATGGAGCGGTTCCGCGAGCTGATGTCGGCCTGGGGCGAGGAGGACGTGGAGCGCTTCGCCGAGTTGCTGCACCGCTTCAACGAGCTGGCCGCGGAGTCCATGCGGGCCGAGGGGTCCGCCCCGGCCTGACCGGTCCTCCGGGTGCTGCCCGGCCCTCCGCCGTCGCGGCAGGGCCGGGCTTTGCTTGCGCTTGAAGAAAGTTGCCTAACTCAACCATCACGCTTACGGTTGCTTTAGGCAACGAAAATTCACGCTGAAGGACCTCCATGACCCCGACGACCCCCATGACGCACCGGCAAGTCCTGGAAGCGCTGTCAGGCCTCCTGCTGGGCCTCTTCGTGGCCGTGCTCTCCTCGACCGTCGTCTCCAACGCCCTGCCCACGATCCTCACCGACCTGCACGGCGGCGAGTCCGCCTACACCTGGGTGATCACCGCGACCCTGCTGTCGCTGACCGCCTCCACCCCCATCTGGGGCAAGCTCTCCGACCTGGCCAGCAAGAAGCTGCTGGTGCAGATCGCCCTGGTGATCTACATCCTGTCCTCCGCCCTGGCCGGCCTCTCGCAGAACACCGGCGAGCTGATCGCCTGCCGCGTGCTGCAGGGCATCGGCGCCGGCGGCGTCACCGCACTCGCCCAGATCTGCCTCGCCGCGATGGTCACGCCCCGCGAGCGCGGCCGCTACAGCGGCTACTTCGGCGCGGTCTTCGCCCTGGCGACCATCGGCGGCCCGCTCATCGGCGGCGTCATCGTGGACACCGACTGGCTCGGCTGGCGCTGGTGCTTCTACGTCGGCATCCCGTTCTCGCTGCTGGCGATCGCCGTACTGCAGCGCACCCTGCGGCTGCCGGTCGCCCCGCGGCGCAAGGCCCGGATCGACTACCTCGGCGCGCTGCTCGTCACCGCCGCGGCCAGCCTGCTGATGATCTGGGTCAGCCTGGCCGGCAAGAACTACGACTGGGTGTCCTGGCAGTCCGCCGCGATGCTCGCCGGCACCGCCGTGCTCGCCGTGCTCTTCGTCGCCGCCGAGCGCCGCGCCGCCGAACCGGTCATCCCGCTCCACCTCTTCCGCCACCGCACGGTGACGCTCTCCGCGGTCGCCAGCGTCCTGGTCGGCGTCGGCATGTACGGCGCGACCACCTTCCTCAGCCAGTACTTCCAGCTGGCCAAGGAGAAGTCGCCCACCACGGCCGGCCTGCTCACCCTGCCGATGATCCTCGGCCTCGCCGTCTCCTCCACCGTCGCCGGCAAGCTGATCACCCGCTACGGCCGCTGGAAGGGCTACCTCGTCGCCGGCACCCTGCTGCTCGCCGTCGGCTTCGGACTGCTCGGCACCGCCCGCGCCGACACCGCGTACGGGCTGCTCGCCCTCTACATGGCGGTGGCCGGCCTCGGCCTCGGCCTGACCATGCAGAACCTCGTGCTCGCCGTGCAGAACACCGTGCCGCGCGAGGAGCTCGGCTCGGCCAGCTCCGTCGTCACCTTCTTCCGCACCATGGGCGGCGCGGTCGGCGTCTCCGCGCTGGGCGCCCTGATGGCCGACCGGGTGGCGCGCTACCTCGCCGAGAACCTCGCCCGGGCGGGCGTCCACCCGACCGGCAGCGCCCTCGGCGGCGGCGAGATCCCCGACCTGCACCGACTGCCCGCCCCGATCGTCCCGCTGGTGACGGACGCCTTCGGCCACGGCGTCGGCACCGTCTTCCTGCTGGCCGCGCCGTTCGCGCTGCTCGCCTTCCTGGTCGTGCTGTTCATCCGGGAGACCCCGCTGCGCACCACCATGGACGCGCCGGCGGCGCGCACCCCGGAGCTCGTCGAGGACTGAGACCCGGCCGGCCGGGTCGGTCCGGCCGGCCCGGGCACGCGGAAGGGCCCGCGGGGTGCGTACCCCGCGGGCCCTTCCGTCGTGCGTGCGGCTCAGTGCCCGGCGATCAGGGTGATCCCGTAGAAGACCACCGAGGCGCAGATGCTGAAGCAGAGCGCGGCACCGGCCAGGGCCAGGTTGCCGCTGCCGGCCCCCGGGATCCCGGACCGGACGGCCTCCTGCGCGGCCTCGCGGCGCGACAGCGCCAGGATGCCGAGGGCGAAGGCGGCGACCACCGCGACGGTGATGGCGAAGCTGAGGCCCGCGGTCTGCGCGAGGGCGTCCCACTTGATGTGCACGGCTACCCGTCCTCTCTGACTGGTCGGCCGGTCAGGCCGCGACGGTGGTGGTGGCCGGGGTCGGGGTGGCCTGCGCGGGCACCTCGACCTCCTGGACGTCGTTGACGTTGCCGGCGTGCACCGGCTGCCGGCGGGAGGCGATCCACATCGCACCCGAGCCGGCGACCAGCGTCGCACCGACCAGGGCCACGCCCCAGGCGCCCTGGTCCGCGACGAAGGCCGCGAGACCGGCCACCGCGGCGGCGGCGGGCAGGGTCAGGCCCCAGGTGTAGACCATGCGGCGCACCAGGCTCCAGCGCAGCTCGCGCTTCGGGCCGCCGAGGCCGGCGCCCATGATGCCGCCGGAGCAGACCTGGGTGGTGGACAGGCCGTAGCCCATGTGGGTCGAGGTGAGGATGACCGTGGCGGCGGCCGTCTCGGTGGCGAGGCCCTGGCGGGGGCGGATCTCGGTCAGGCCGTTGCCCATGGAGCGGATGATGCGCCAGCCGCCCATGTAGGTGCCGAGCGCGATCGCCGCACCGGCGCTGACGATGACCCAGGTCGGGGGCAGCGCGCCGGGCTTGAGGGCGCCGACGGAGACCAGGGTCAGGGTGATGATGCCCATGGTCTTCTGCGCGTCGTTGGTGCCGTGCGCCAGCGAGATCAGCGAGGAGGTGAACATCTGGCCGCGCCGGAAGCCCTTCTCGGTGGTCTCCTCGCGGCCGCCGCGGGTGATCAGGTAGGCGAGGCGGGTGGCGCCCCAGGCGGCCAGACCGGCCACCAGCGGGGAGGCGACCGCCGGGATCAGGATCTTGGTGACGACGACGTCGAAGTTCACGCCGTTCATGCCGACGCCGACCACGGTGGCGCCGATGAGGCCGCCGTACAGCGCGTGCGAGGAACTGGAGGGCAGGCCCTTCAGCCAGGTCAGCAGGTTCCAGAGGATCGCTCCGACCAGGGCGGCGAAGATGATCGACGGCTGGAGGCCGGCCTTCTCGTTGACGATGCCGCCGGAGATGGTGGTGGCCACCTTCACGGAGAGGAAGGCTCCGGCGAAGTTGAGGACTGCGGCGATGGTGACCGCGACCTTGGGCTTGAGGGCTCCCGTCGCGATGGAGGTGGCCATCGCGTTGGCGGTGTCGTGGAACCCGTTGGTGAAGTCGAAGGCGAGCGCCGTGATGATCACAACGGCCACCAGGAACGTGATGTGTTCCATAACCAAACAATCGTCGTAGTTGTCGGACTGACGCTGCTGTCAGGCGTGACCGTAGGGAGCCCGGGTGAACGGAAGGTGAACAGGGTTGGGAATCGTGGTTCCGATGGTGGATCGGGGGTTGCACGAACATTGCGAAAGTGTGGAAACCGAGGCTCTGTAGGGCCGTTGTGTCCGCTTGGATCCACCTTCGTGGGGGTTTGGTGAGACTTGCCTCACACCCCCTCGGCCGGGCCGGTGAACCCCCCGGGTGAGGACTCGCTGAGAATTCACCGGACGGACCGCAGGCCCCCTGCCGTTACCTGCCGGTCACATGGCAGGATTCTCCGGAGAGATCACCGGGCGCGGGCCCGGGCCGGGCTGGACTGGGGAGGGCGGCCGATGTCGGCTGGGCAGCGTACGGAGAACGGCGTCCGACCTTGGGTGCGGGCCGCCATGCGGTGCGGGGCCGTGCTCGCCGCGGCCGCGCTGTCGCTGCCGCTGGCCACCGCCGCGTACGCCGCGCCGACCCCGGCGCCCACCCTCACCGCGGCCGCCGGCGCCGACCCGTTGGCCGACGCCAAGACCACCCTCGGCCCGATGCTCGACCGGCTGCACCAGCTCTACCAGGAGGCCGAGGCCGCCACCGAGCAGTACAACGCCGCCGTCGCCCGGCAGGCCGCCCAGCAGGCCCAGGTCGCCGACCTCCGCGCCCGGGTCGAGTCCCAGCAGGCCGCGGTCAACGCCGGCGTGGAGATCGCCGCCCAGCTCGCCGCCGCCCAGTACCGCAGCGGCCGGGCCTCCGACCTCGCCGACTTCATGCTCGCCGAGAACCCCTACCAGGCCGTCGTCATCGCCCAGCTGCTCGACGCCGCGGGCCGCTCCCAGAAGGCCTTCCTGGACCGCCTCAAGTCGGACCGCGCCACCCTCGTCGAGCTGCAGGCCCAGGCCGAGCAGGCGCTCGTCCAGGCCACCGCGCTCGCCACCCAGCAGGAGGCCGCCAAGGCCGACGTGGCCAAGCGGCTCGCCGCCGTCGAGGACATGGTCGGCTCGCTGACCGGCGCCCAGCGCAGCGAACTGGAGGCACTGGAGCGGCAGCAGGCCGACGAGGCCCAGCTCGCCTTCCTCGCCTCCGGCGCGCTCGGCAAGGGCGAGCGCACCCCCTCCGAGGCCGGCCGCAAGGCGGTCGCCTGGGCGCTCAAGCAGCTCGGCAAGGACTACGTCTGGGGCGGCGCCGGCCCGGACGTCTTCGACTGCTCCGGCCTCACCTCGCAGGCCTGGCTGAACGCCGGCAAGCCGATCCCGCGCACCAGCCAGGAGCAGTGGGCGCAGCTCAAGCACGTCCCGCTGAACCAGATCCGCCCCGGCGACCTCGTGGTCTACTTCGGCGGCGCCACCCACATCGGCATGTACATCGGCGGCGGCCTGATCGTGCAGGCGCCGCACACCGGAGACGTGGTCAAGGTCTCCAAGATCGGCGCCATGCCGATCCTCGGCGCCGTCCGGCCCGACCCGGACTCGGCCGCCGACGACAAGGGCGGCGACTGGAAGGTGCCGCAGGTCACCGTCGGCGCCTCGCGGATCGCCCCGGCCAAGCCGACCACCCTGCCGCCGCGGCCCACCCAGCCCACCCCGACCAAGCCCACCCCGCCGCCCGCCACCGGCGCCCCGACCGGCTCCGGAACGCCCACCGGCAGCGGCACGCCGTCCGGCTCCGGCACCCCGTCCGGCTCGGGCACCCCGTCGGGCTCCGGCACGCCCACCGGCAGCGGCACCCCGTCCGCCTCGGCCGGCTCCACCGAATCCGCCTCCCGCACCGCCTCGGCCCCGGCCTCCGGCAGCCCGACCGCCCAGTAGGCAAAGGGCCGGCGGCCCACCGTTCACGGACACGACGCAGAGCGGCGCGCGGGGGAGCCCCCGTGCGCCGCCGTGCGTTGCCGTCTAGCCGACGGGCGCGCCGGTGTCCGGCTCGAAGCGGATCACCACGGCCTTGGAGGTCGGGGTGTTGCTGATCTCCGCCGTGGAGTCCAGCGGCACCAGCACGTTGGTCTCCGGGTAGTAGGCGGCCGCGCCGCCCGGGGCCACCGGGTAGTGCACCACCCGGAAGTGCGGGGCCCGCCGCTCCACGCCGTCCTTCCACTCGCCGACCAGGTCGACGTACAGGCCGTCGGCGAGGCCGAGCCGTTCGGCGTCGGCCGGGTTCACCAGCACCACGCGCCGACCGCCGGTGATGCCGCGGTAGCGGTCGTCCAGGCCGTAGATCGTGGTGTTGTACTGGTCGTGCGAGCGCAGCGTCTGCAGCAGCAGCCGGCCCTCGGGCACCTCGGGCGCGGTGAGCGGGTTGACCGTGAAGTTGGCCCTGCCCGTCGCGGTCGGGAAGGTCCGGCTGTCGCGCGGCCCGTGCGGCAGCGCGAAGCCGCCGGGCCGGCGCACCTTCTCGTTGAAGTCCTCGAAGCCGGGCACCACCCGGGAGATCCGGTCGCGGACGGCGTCGTAGGAGACCGCGAACTCCTCCCACGGGGTCGGGTCCTCGGGGCCGAGGGCGGCCCGGGCCAGCCGGCAGACGATCGCCACCTCGGAGAGCAGGCCGTCGGACGGCGGCCGCAGCCCGCCGCGCGAGGAGTGCACCATGCCCATCGAGTCCTCGACCGAGACGAACTGCGCGCCGGCCTGCGTCCAGTCGCGGTCGGTGCGGCCGAGCGTCGGCAGGATCAGTGCGCGGGCACCGGTCACCACGTGCGAGCGGTTGAGCTTGGTGGAGACGTGCACGGTGAGCCGGCAGCGGCGCATCGCGGCCTCGGTGACCTCGGTGTCCGGGGTCGCGGCGACGAAGTTGCCGCCCATGGCGAAGAACACCTTCACCCGGCCGTCGCGCATCCCCCGGATGGTGTCGACCGAGTCCAGGCCGTGCTCGCGCGGCGGCTCGAAGTCGAACTCCCGGCCCAGCGCGTCCAGGAACGCCGTGCTCGGCCGCTCGAAGATGCCCATCGTCCGGTCGCCCTGCACGTTGCTGTGCCCGCGCACCGGGCAGACGCCCGCCCCCGGGCGGCCCACGTTGCCGCGCAGCAGCAGGAAGTTGACGACCTCGCGGATCGTCGGCACGGCGTGCCGGTGCTGGGTCAGGCCCATCGCCCAGCACACGATGATCTTCTTCGAGGCCAGCACCAGGCGGGCCAGCTCCTCGATCTGCTCCCACGGCAGACCGGTCGCGGCCAGCACCTCGGCGCGGTCGGTGGACTTCGCCTCGGCGGCGAACTCCTCGAATCCGTGGCAGTGTTCGGCGATGAACGCCTCGTCCGTGCCGCCCTCGGCGGCCAGCACCAGCTGGTTGAGCGCCCGGAACAGCGCCAGGTCGCCGCCGAGCCGGATCTGCAGGAAGAGGTCGGTCAGCTTGGTGCCGTTGGCGGCCAGGCCGCGGGCGTTCTGCGGGTTCTTGAACCGCTCCAGGCCGGCCTCCGGCAGCGGGTTGACCGAGACGATCGTCGCCCCGGCCCGCTTCGCCCGCTCCAGCGCGGAGAGCATCCGCGGGTGGTTGGTGCCCGGGTTCTGGCCCGCCACGATGATCAGGTCGGCCTGGTAGAGGTCCTTCAGCGAGACGCTGCCCTTGCCCACGCCGAGCGTCTCGGTGAGCGCCGACCCCGACGACTCGTGGCACATGTTGGAGCAGTCCGGCAGGTTGTTGGTGCCGAGCCGGCGGGCGAACAGCTGGTAGGCGAAGGCCGCCTCGTTGCTGGTGCGGCCCGAGGTGTAGAAGGCGGCGCCGTCCGGGGTGTCCAGGGCACGCAGCTCCTCGGCCACGATCTCGAAGGCCCGCTCCCAGGAGACCGGCACGTACCGGTCGGAGCCCTCGTCGAGCAGCATCGGCTCGGTCAGCCGGCCCTGCTGCCCCAGCCAGTAGCCGGAGCGCTGCGCCAGCTCCGGGACGGGGTGCGCGGCGAAGAAGTCGGCGGTGATCCGGCGCTCGGTGGCCTCCTCGGCGACGGCCTTGGCGCCGTTCTCGCAGAACTCCGCGGTGTGCGTCTTGCCCGGCTCGGGCCAGGCGCAGCCGGGGCAGTCGAAGCCGTCCGGCTGGTTCACCTTGCTCAGCACGGCCAGCGTGCGGCGGGCGCTCATCTGCTCGCCGGCCATCCTCAGGCTGTGCAGCACGGCCGGGACGCCGGCCGCCGCGTGCTTCGGCGCGGAAATCTGCGGCGCGTCCTGCGCCGGATCGCTCTGCGGGGCCTGCTTGGCCATGACGGGTCCTCCTCCACCCGGGCGGCGGCATCGTCGCCGCGGCCCGCCTCCATCCTCGCACCGGGGCCGTCCGGGGGACCCGGACGGCCCCGGTCGATGGGAGGATGGCGCCCGTCCACCGCCGACGACCCGCAGCGAACGAGGACCGAGGATGCCGCCCATCGAGGAGCCCGCCGACCGGTTCGGCCAGGTGCCCGAGCCGACCGCCCCCGCCGCCCCGCCGCAGGCCCCCGGGGCCGCCGACGCCGCGTCCGTGGACGGCCCGTCCGTGGACGGCCTGCCGGCGGACGGCTGGGCGCTGGCCGCGCCTGCCGCCGCCCTGCCCACTGCTGCTGCCGACGTCGCCCCGGCCGCCGAGGAGGCCGCGCAGGACTACGTGCTGCCCGCCCCGGCGGCGCCGTCGGGGATCCGGCTGGCCAAGACCGGTGCCGCGGGAGTGCCGGCCCCGGCCCCCTCGCCGACTCCGGCCCCGGTGCGGGCGGTGGCCGCGCCGCCGGTCGCGACCGTGCTGGAGACCGCCGTACCGCAGGGCTTCGGGCCGTCGGTAACAACGGGTGCCCCGCCGGTTCAGCCGCTCGCCGGATTCCCGCCCGCACCGCCCGCGCAGCCGGCGCCCCCCGCGCCGCCCGTGTCCGCGGGCCCGGTCGGCGTTCCGGCCCAGCCCGCCGCTCTGCCGGGCTTCGGGCCCTCGCCGGTGCCGGCCGGCCCGGTCGCCCCCGCCCCCGCCCCGGTCCCAACCCCGGCAGCGGCCCCGGCCCCGGCCGCTCCGCACGGGGCCGTGCCCGCGGGCCCCGAAGCCCCTTCCGCCGTACGGGAGTTGCTGGTGCGACTGCGGGACCGGGCGGACGAGGCGCCGACTCCGGACGCGGCCGTCCACCTGCTGGAGTCGGTGGCCCGCGAGATGACCGCGCTGCTCGGCCGCTACGACCGGGACGCCCTCGCGGCCTGGCGGCGGCTCGGCGACCGGCGGTGCGCCGCGGGCGACGCCGCGGGCGCCGTCCACCTGCTCGGCCAGGTCGCCGCCGATGCCGCGCAGGCGCTCGGCCCGGGCGACCCCGACACCCTGGAGGTCCGGCTGGAGCAGGCCCGGGCGCTGGGCGAGGCCGGCGACCCGTTCGGCGCCGTGCACCTGCTGCGCGAGGTGCAGCCGGCGCTGGTGCAGGCGCTCGGCCCGTACGACGCCCGGGCGCTCGCCTCGCAGGCCCGGCTGGCGCACGCCGTCGCGCTGACCGGGGACCTGGTGTCGGCCTTCGGCATGCTGCTGGAGCTGATCCCGGTGGTGCAGCACCACCTCGGCCCGGCCCATCCGCTGGTCGGCGAGGCCCGCTGCTCGCTCGGCCGGCTGGTGCCGCAGTGGCGGCGCGCGGCGGGCGGCGGTGGGCTGCCGCAGGTCGCGGCGGTCGCGATGGTGCACCGGCTGCTGGTCTGGGACTTCGCCTCCGACCAGGAGGCGGACGCCTTCCTCACCGAGCTGGAGCGGGCCACCGGCCACCGCAGCCTGGCGGCCCGACTGGCCGCCGTCCCCGAGGAGATGACGGCGGAGCAGGCGGCGCAGCTGATGCTCGGCCCGGCCTGACCGGGGTGACCCGCGCCCCGGGGCGCGGGTCACCAGCCGTGCGGAATGCGCTCCAGGACGCCGCCGGCGAAGACGTCGTACAGCGGCAGGTCCTCCAGGTGGACGTAGCCGATGTGGCAGTCGCAGACCGGAAGCGGGCACGGCCGGGGCAGCAACTCGGCACGGTAGGAGCCGTCGTAGAGGTTGCCCAGCGGCGGGCGGACGAAGTGGCAGCGCCGCACCGTGCCGTCGCCGTCCACCGAGACCACCGACTCGCCGGTGCGGCAGGGGCGGCCGCCGCTCGGGTGCGGATCCCTGCTCCAGCCGAACAGCGGGTCGACCGCCGTCCAGGCGGCGGCCTGTTCGTCGGTGTAGCTCCGGCCGTCGGCGGCGTTCACCCACAGGTAGGTCGAGGTGGGCAGCTCGGCCCGCAACTCCCGTGCGGCATGGAGGTGTTCCGGCTCTCCGACGATGCCGACGCTGTGTCGCACCCCGAGTGCGGCCAGCTCCCGGAGCTTCGCCAGGAAGCGTCCGCGGTCGACCTGCCCCGGGTGGTAGGTGATCCACAGGGCCAGGGTGTCGAGATCGGCCGCGGCCAGCCAGTCGGTGCGGCAGCTGAGGTTGGTCTGGATCGCCGCCCGGCGCACGTGCGGCAGGTGCGAGAGGTCGACGAGGGCCCGCCGGTACCAGGAGCGCACCAGGCCCTCGCCCCACGGGGTGAACAGCAGCGACAGGGTGTCGCCGGTCCGCGCGGCGGCCCAGGCGGTGAACCGCTCCAGCGCGGCACGGTCCGCGCGCAGCCGCTCGGGGCTGTCCCGCCGCTTGGCGAACGGGCAGTACGGGCAGTCGTAGTCGCAGGAGGCCAGCGGGCCTCGGTAGAGCAGGGTGAGGTCCATCGGGGTCTCGGCCGGGCGCGGCCCCGGCATCCCCAGGTCGACGGTCACTTCGCCTCGTACGCGTCCATCGCGGCCCGGACCGCGGGCGAGAACAGCATCGGACCGACGGCGTCCGAGTGCGCCAGGCCCTCGGCGGAGAGCGCCAGCCGCCCGGAAGTCCCGGCGAGCCAGCCACGGGCCTCGAAGGCGGCCAGTTCGGCGGCGAAGTCCTCGGCCGGGAGGGAGCCGAACCGCCGCCGGTAGGAGGCGAGTTCGAGCCCGTCGGCCTGCAGCAGCGACTGCAGCAGGTGGCGGCGGCGCGACTCGTCGGCGTCCATCGCCCGGCCGACCTCGGCCCGGGTGAAGTCCTCGGCGGCGACGTAGTCGTCGATGATGCCGCGCACCTCGCGGGCGTCCACCGCGTAGTCGAAGGAGTAGTGCAGGGACGAGGTGTACGAGCGGGCGCCGCAGCCGAGGCCGACCATGCCGTCGGTCTGGCAGGCGTACTCGCCGGCGCTCGCGGTGGCCGCGCCCGTCCGGCGGAACATCCGCATCGACACCTGCTCGTAGCCGGACGCCAGCAGGTGGTCCCGGCCGGCCCGGTAGAGCGCGAGCCGCTGGGCGTCCCACTCCGGGGTGGGGCCGTCGGCGGTGCGCCGGCCGAGACCGGTCAGCGGCCGCACGTACAGCGGGTAGAGGTACAGCTCCTCCGGCTGCCAGGCGAGCGCGGCGTCCAGGGAGGCGAGCCAGCTCTTCTCGGTCTGGCCGTCGATGCCGTAGATCAGGTCGATGTTGAGCACCGGGATGCCCGCCGCCCGGACGCGGCCGAGCGCCGCCTCCACCGCCGCGCGCTTCTGCGGGCGGACGGCCGAGCGGGCCTCCTCGTCGAGGAAGGACTGCACGCCGAGGCTGAGCCGGGTGGTGCCGCGCTCGGCGAGGACGGCGAGCCGGTCGGCCGTCGCGGTGTCGGGGGAGGCCTCCACCGAGAGCGGGACGGCCTGCAGGTCGGCGCCCATCCGCTGCTCGGCGATGTCGCAGAGCCGCTCCAGCTCGGCCGCGGTCAGATAGGTGGGCGTGCCGCCGCCGAAGGCCGCGAGCGCGAACCGGGCGTCCGCGTCCAGAGCCTCGCGCACCGCCGACGCCTGCCGCTCCAGCGCGTCCAGGTAGGCGGTGGTCAGCCCCTCGGGGCTGCCGATCCGGGTGAACAGGTTGCAGAAGCCGCAGCGCACCTCGCAGAACGGGACGTGCAGGTAGAGCGAGAGGGCGTGCTGCGGCTCGCCCGCCCAGAGCTCGCGCAGCACAGGACGCCCCGGCAGCGGCCGGTAGGCGGTCTTGTGCGGGTAGGCGTAGACGTACGCCCGGTACGGGGAGTCGGCCGTGGCCGGTGCGGTGCTCATCGGGCGGACTCCTCGGTGGCGTTCAGCACGAAGTGCGCGTAGGGGACCGTCCAGACGACCGGGTGGCCCAGCCGGTGGCCGGTGTAGCCGTCCTCGCCGTAGCAGGTGCCGTGGTCGGAGCAGACGATCGCGAAGCAGGGACGGCGCCGGCCCATCGCCGCGAACAGCCGGCCGATGTGCGCGTCCACGTACTCCAGCGCGGCGGCGTGGCTCTCCCGGGTGTCGCCGTGCCCGCGGGTCGCGCCGGGCAGGTGGAACCAGTTCGGCTGGTGCAGGGCGGAGACGTTGACGAAGAGGAACAGCGGCTGCCCGTCCGGCTGTTCGGCGCAGACCTGCTCGGCGCGGGCGACCTGCGCCTCGAAGGAGGTGGGGGAGGGCACGCCCATCTCCGGTGCCCAGTACGACTCCTGGAACAGCCCGGGCAGCACCGACCCGAGCGGGCCCTGCTTGTTGAAGAAGCCGACCCCGCCGATGCAGACCGTCCGGTACCCGGCGGCGGCCAGCGCCGAGGGCAGGTCGGGGGTGTCGAACACCCAGGTGCGCGGCTCGGTCGTCTCCGAGCCGGCGAAGCGGGCCGCGAACAGCCGCGGGTGCGGGCCGTCCGGGCTCGCCGGGGTCGGCAGGAACCCGGCCAGGATCGCCTGGTGCGCCGCGTAGGTGAAGCTGCCCGGGGTGTGCCGCTCCTCCCACCGCCCGCCGGGCAGGTGCGCCGCCAGGTGCGGGATGCGGCCGGCCGCGGCCAGCTCCTGCGCGACGTCCAGGCGCAGCGTGTCCAGGGTGACCAGCAGCAGGTCGTGGCTGCCGATCACGTCGTTCATGTCGGGCATCTGATGGTTCATCGGGGTGGTTCCGTCCGGGTGGTGCGACCGGGCGCCCGGTGGGGGCCGGTGTGCAGCAGTGCGGCGATCTGGGCGCCGTAGGTGTCCAGGCCCTCGGCGGGGCCGCCGGGCAGGCCGGTGAGGCCGGGCAGCAGGTCACCGAAGGCGTTCACCTCGCCGACCACGGCACCCCGCCAGCCGGCGGTCGGCAGGACGTCCACGCCGACCGCGGGGGAGTTCGGGAAGCAGGCCGCGGCCCGCTCCGCCGTCTCCAGCAGCCGGGGCCAGGCGGGGCCGGCGGCCTCCCGGGCGAGCGCCAGGTCGCCGCGGGCGCCGCCCAGGTGCAGGTTGGTCATCGGGCGGGTGCTGGTGCGCACCACCGCGTGGGTGGCCAGGCCGGCGACGACGACCACCCGCAGGTCGGCCGAGCAGCCGCCCTGGGAGGCCTTCGGCACCCACTGCTCGACGTGCAGGCCGTCCGGCGCGAGCGCGTCGACCAGGGCTGCGACCTCCGCCGGGGTGCGGTAGCGGCGGACCCGCAGCGAGTTGTGCAGGCCGTCCGGGGCGAGCTCGGCGGAGGTGGTGGCCTGCACCTGGCCGCGCGGCCCGAACTCCAGGGCCACCACGCCGGAGGCCGAGGAGCCGTGCACCGGCTTCAGGAACACCCGGCGCATCCGGGCCGCGGCCAGCCGGTCCGCCAGCTCCGCCCAGTCCCGCGGCGGCGGCCCGTCGAGCGCGGGCGGCACCGGCACGCCGGCCGCGGCGAGCCGCCGGTGCGCGGACCGCTTGTCGAACATCACCGCGATCTCCGCCGGGTCGCCGAGCAGCCGCACCCCGGGCAGCGCCGCGAGGCCGTGCAGCGCCGCGCACACCCCGGCGTACCAGGCGGCGCCGCCCTCGACCCGGGTCGGCGCGTACCCGGCGCCGAGCACCGGCCCGCGCAGCAGCGCGTCGACCGCCGTGTCCTCGCCGGGGGAGTCGATCCGCAGGACGGTGCCGGGCGGCAGCGCGTACCCGCCGCGCAGCACGTCCAGCCAGGGCAGTACGGCGGGTTCGGGCAGCCCGGCGGCCCGCGCCGCCGCCGCGAACAGTGCGACGCGGCGGTGGCCCGGGTTGCCGAGGACGGTGAGCCGATCGGTCATGGGCTACTCGGAGACCGCCACGTAGCGGTCCTCCTCGTCCTCCTCGTCCTCCGCCTCGGACAGGTCGACGTCGACACCGGCCAGCGCCTCGGCGACCCGCTGCTGCATCTCCGCGGTGAGGTAGTGGTGGTGCAGGTCGAGGGAGGCGAGGTGGGTGAGCGGCTGCCCCTCCAGCAGGGCGGCGGCGCCCTCGTCCGTCAGCACGCCCATGCCGAGGGCCAGGTGCTCCAGCCGGGCCACGACCGGGGCCTGCGCGACGGCGGCGGCGATGTCGTCCTGGTACTCGCTGTTCTGCAGACCGAGGCTGCGCAGCGCGGGCAGCCGGGTGGCGGTGAGCAGCGGCGCCAGGTCCTCCGGGGTGTGGTCGCCGCCGTACTCGTCGACGCCCAGCCACAGGTCGAGCTCCTCCAGCGCCGGGAACTCGCACTCGCCGAGGGCGCGGACCACCCGGGCCGGCAGGCCGCCGGACTCGAAGGCCAGCGACCGGAGGCGCTCGTGGCGGACGGGCCGCAGCCGCAGGCCGTTGCCGCCGCGCACGGCGAGGTCGGTCAGCCGGGGGAAGGACTCGAACAGCGGGGTGATGTCGCACATCTCCAGCCAGGAGATCTCGCACTCCTCGGAGCGGACGTCGCCGACGAACAGCGCCTCCAGCGCGGGCAGCCGGTCGGCGCCGTCGACGATCCGGGCGAGCGGGCCGGCCAGGCCGTCGTAGTCGCCGGCCCACCAGGCGCCCACGACGAGTGCGCGCACCTGCGTGGTGTCGACCGCGTCCAGGAAGCGCTGCCAGGCCTCCGCGAACTCCGTCTTGCCGCCGTACCGGTGGCCGAGGGCGATCCGCCAGGCGGCCGCCCCGGCGGCGGGCAGCTCCTCGCCCGCGTCCAGGGCGGTCGGCACGTCGCACACGGGAAGCCCGTGGAAGGTCCTGCTCATCGGAGGCTCCTGCCTGTCCGGGTCACTCGGAGACGGCGACGTAGCGCCAGTTGTCGTCCCACTTCTGGGCGTCGGAGAGGTCGATCGCCACGTCCGGCAGGGCCTCGCGCAGCCGCTGCTGCATCTCCGCGGTGAGGTAGTGGTGGTGCAGGTCGAGGGAGGTGAGGTGGGTGAGCGGCTGCCCCTCCAGCAGGGCGGCGGCGCCTTCGTCGGTGAGCGCGCCCATGGAGAGCGCGAGGTGCTCCAGACGGGCCACGACCGGGGCCTGCGCGGCGCGGGCGCAGACCTCGTCCTGGCGGGTGGTGTTCTGCAGGCCGAGCCTGCGCAGTGCCGGCAGCCGGGTGCCGGCGAGGAAGGGCGCGAGGTCGTCCAGCGTCCAGTCGCCGCCGTACATCTCGACGCCGAGCCAGAGCTCCAGGCTCTCCAGCGCGGGGAAGTCGCAGGCGGCGACGGACCGCAGCACGCTGCCGGGCAGGCCGCCGGCCTCCAGCCGCAGCCGGCGCAGGTGCTCGTGCCGCAGCGGGGCGATCTCCAGCCCGCCGTTGCCCTCCCAGTCCTGGCCGGCGCCGCGCACGACCAGCTCCTCCAGTCGCGGGAAGGACGTGAACAGCGGGGTGATGTCGCACATCTGCAGCCAGGAGATCTCGCACTCCTCGAAGGTGATGTCACCGACGAACAGGGCACGCAGCGCGGGCAGCCGGCCCGCGGCACCGGTGATCTCGGCGAGCGGGCCGGCGAGCGGCTCCGGCTCCTCCTGCGACCAGTTGCCGATCACGACGGCGGTGACCCGCCCGGTGTCGACGGCGCCGAGGAAGCGCTGCCAGCCCTCGGCGAAGGTCTTCTCGTCGTCGTAGTCCAGGGCGATCCGCCAGGCGGCGGCGTCGGCGGCGGGCAGCTCGCGGCCGTCCTCCAGGGCGGCCAGGACGTTCACGACGGGGAGCCCGCCGAACTCCTCGATGTGCTTGCTGATCGCCATGCGCTGCTCCTGGGGACGTCCGGTCGGCCGGGTTCTGTCTACCAGGCCGCGCCGACACCCCGGCGCGAGGGGCCGCGCGCCGACGCGCTGTCAGAGCCGGGCCCTAGCTTTCCCCTCGTTGCGGCCGGCACCCCGTCGGCCCGGAGCCGGGGAGTGCCGCATGTACCGCCAGGGTGACGTGCTGATCGTGCCGGTGGGGGAGGCGGCGGTGCCGCGCGTGGTGGCCGACCTGCCGCCGCTGCCGCGGGACGCCCGCGGCCGGCTGGTGCTGGCGCTCGGCGAGGTCACCGGGCACGCCCACGCGGTGGTCGGGCCGGGCACGCTGCGGCGGGAGGCCGGGCCGTTCGGCACCGCCTGGCTGCACCTGCCCGAGGGCGGCCGGGTGGTGCACGAGGAGCACGCCGTGATCCCGCTGCCCAAGGGCTGGTACCGGGTGGTGCGGCAGCGCGAGTACGTGCCCGGCGCCGTGCGCGTCGTGGCGGACTGAGCACCGTCCGGGCACGGACCCGGGCACCGGGCGAGCACGGACGGGACGAGGAAGGACAGCACGATGACCGACACCCTGCAGCAGAGCGCCCCCGCCGGGGCGACCGCCCGCTGGCGGGCCGCCGCGGCGGCCACCGGAGCGGCGGACCGCGCCGCGGCCGAACGGGCGGTGCGCGCCGCGTACCGCGCGGCCGGCCTGCCCGAGCCCGCCGAGGTGCGCTGGTACGACTCGCCGCTCGCCGCCGTCCGGGCCGCGCTCGCGCTGCGCGCCGAGGGCGCGGCCGGCGTCCGCGAGGAGGTCCGCACCCACCCCTGGGAGCAGGCCCGCGCCCGGGTGCACGCCCGGCTCGGCGCCCCCGGCTGGGCCGAGCTGTGGGCGCTCACCGGCGGCGAACTGTGGACGCAGAACCAGGCCATGGCCGGCCGGATCCGCGGCGCCGTCCTGGACGGCCTCGCCCCGGAGGCCGGTCCGGACGACGACACCGGGATCCGCAGCCGGGCGCGTGCCGCCCGCGCGGCCGTCCGGGTCGCGCTGCTCGACGCCGTCCTCGGCCAGCACGACGCGCCCTGGCTGGCCGCCTTCGACGCTGCCGGCGAACTCGACGGGCCGGCGCTCGCCCCGCTCGCCGACGCCGCCCGGCAGGCCGGCTGGTGGTGGCCGTACGAGCAGGTCGCGCTGATCGCCGAGCGGCCCACCGAACTGCACCGGGACGAGGCCGGCCGGCTCGACCGCGCCGACGGCCCGGCCCTCGCCTGGGCGGACGGCACCGCCCTGCACGCCTGGCGCGGCATGCCGGTGCCGGCGGACTTCCTGGACGGCCTCGGCGGCCTCACCCCGGAGCGGATCCGCGCGGAGGAGAACGCCGAGCTGCGCCGGGTGATGCTGGAGCACTACGGCTACGACCGGTACCTCGCCGAGTCCGGCGCCGAGCCGCTGCACCGCGACGAGACCGGCGTGCTCTGGCGGATC
This sequence comes from Kitasatospora sp. NPDC085895, assembly GCF_040702125.1. Taxonomy (NCBI): domain Bacteria; kingdom Bacillati; phylum Actinomycetota; class Actinomycetes; order Kitasatosporales; family Streptomycetaceae; genus Kitasatospora; species Kitasatospora sp. NPDC085895. The sequence goes on from NZ_JBFBJY010000005.1 coordinate 148,777, forward strand.
GTCCTGCCGGACGACGAGCCGGTGGTGATGGTCGAGGTGGTCAACTCCACCGCGGAGCCGGACGGCACCTTCCGCACCTACTGGCTGCGCGTGCCGCCGTCGACCCGCACCGCCCGGGCCGGCGTCGCCTGGACCTTCGGAGTGCCGGAGGAGGAGTACCGGCCGGAGCGCGAGACCTGACCGGTGGTGCCGGGCGGTGGCGGTCGCGCCCTGCGGTGGTCGGCCGGGCGGAGGTTGTCAACCGTACGGCCAGCCGATTCCGGCCCTCCCGGCCTTGTGTGAATTGATAGGAATTCGCCGAAGGTCACCCACTGGTTCGCAGGTCAGAGCCCCTGATATACCTCGGATGCATAGGGCGGCGAGGCGTGTGAGCTCCCGTCGACATGCGACGAACCAGGTGGTGACGGCCAGTGAAGCTCCTCCGAGTCGGCCCCGCGGGCGCCGAGCGTCCCGCGGTCCTCGGCCCCGACGGCACCGCGTACGACCTCTCCGGGCGCACCCGCGACATCGACGGCGCCTTCCTCGCCGGCCTCGACCGGGCGGCCACCGCCGCACTGGCCGCCGAGGCGGCCTCCGGCGCGCTGCCCCGGATCGACCTCGACGGCCTGCGGATCGGCGCCCCCGTCGCCCGCCCCGGCAAGGTGGTCGGCATCGGCCTCAACTACCGCGACCACGCGGCCGAGGCCGGCGCCGCGATCCCCGCCGAACCGGTCGTCTTCCTCAAACCCAGCAACACCGTGGTCGGGCCCAACGACACCGTGCTCATCCCGCGCGGCGCCGAGAAGACCGACTACGAGGCCGAACTCGCCGTGGTGATCGGCCGCACCGCCCGCTACCTGGAGAGCGACGCCGAGGCGGCGGCCGTCGTCGCGGGCTACACCACCGCCAACGACGTCACCGAACGCGCCTTCCAGCACGAGCGCGGCGGCCAGTGGGACAAGGGCAAGTCCGCCGAGACCTTCACCCCGCTCGGACCCTGGCTGGTCACCGCCGACGAGGTCGGCGACCCGCAGCGGCTCCCGCTCAGGCTCTGGGTCAACGGGGCGCTGCGGCAGGACGGCAGCACCGCCGACATGATCTTCCCGGTGCTGGAGACCGTCCGCTACCTCAGCCGCTTCATGGTGCTGGAACCCGGCGACGTCATCGTCACCGGCACCCCGGCCGGCGTCACCCTCGGCCACCCCGGCGCGTCCTTCCTGCGCCCCGGCGACGTCGTCGAACTCGAAGTCGGCGACCTCGGCCGCCAGCGCCAACTCCTCGGCAGCGCGTAGGGGTCGGCTTCAAAGGGCGCTCGGAGGCCGATTCAGAGGCGCGTGGGGGCACCTCCCAGGCCGGCCATCCGTACGCCGTTCAAGAGACGCCCTCAGGCCCTGCCCCGGTCCGGTGCGCCCGGCTGTGCCGGCAGGAGCGCCCGCAGCCGCGCCACCAGCGCGGCCGCGGGCCCGTCCGGCGGCTCCAGTGCCAGCACCCCGGCCAGCATCCGGGCCGCCTGCCGGTCGTGCACCGCCGTCGCGGCGCTCATCGCGACGAACTCGTCCACCAGCCAGTCCCGCAGCGACTCCTTCGGGATCTGCCGGCCCTCGTCCAGCCAGCTGAGCGCCGACGCCTCCACCACGGAGATCCACGACCGCACCAGCAGGGTCATCCGCGGCCCGGGCGAGCGCACCCCCAGGTGCCGCAGCGTGCGCCTCAGCGCCGCCCGCCGCACCTCGTCGACGATCGCCGAGGTCCGTGCCGTCTCCACCACCGAACCGCCGCGCAGCAGCGCGCCGTAGCCCGCCGCGTGCTCGGCCACGAAGTCGAAGTACGCGTCCAGCACGCTCGACAACTGCTCGGTCGGCGAACCCCCGCCGTGCACCGTGAACCGGCGGCTCAGCTCCTCGGCCGCGCTGCGCAGCGCCGCCTCGTACAACTGCTGCTTGCCGCCGGCGAAGTAGCGGTAGACCAGCGGGCGGGAGGCGCCGGCGGCCTGCGCCACGTCGTCCAGGCCGACCTCCTCGGGCGGCCGCGAGCTGAACAGTTCCAACGCCACCGCGATCAGCTGCTCCCGGCGCTGCTCGACCGACAGCCGGCGGTACGCGGCGCGGCGCGGCCGCTCCTCCGTCGAAGCGTCGTCGTCGGAAGCGGCGGGAGCGGCGGGAGAACTCGCTGGTCTGGCTGCCATGGCCGCCAGCCTAGGGCTTCGGCCCGCCGCGGGGGAGCGCCCGCACCGCCCGTTTCCGCACCTCGCCGCACCTCGCCGCACCGGGGCCGCACCGGGGCCGCGGCCGTGTCCCGGCACCCTCGGCGCAGGCCCGCGCACACCTGGTGACCCGTTGCGCCACGGCGTCCACCCCGGGCGGGCCGGACCCTCCGTCAATCGTGCGAGCCCGTACCGAAAGGGTCTTGAAATCGCCGAATGCTGCGACAGGATGGCCGAATGGTCCAAGAACCGATCACCCCCGCTGTCGACGGCCCCACCCCGCGCCGTATCGCCGACGCCTACGTCCACGCCCTCGCCGACCTCGACCCGCTGACCGCGGTGTACCTCGGCCTCAACCCGGACGACGACCGCATCACCGACCTCTCACCGGCCGGCCGCGCGGCGCTCGCCGACCTCGCCCGCTCCACCCTCTCCGAACTCGACGCCGCCGAGGCCGCCGGCACCGCCGACGACGAGGCGGAGCGGCGCTGCGCCCGTCTGCTCCGCGAGCGCCTCACCGCCGAACTCGCCCTGCACGAAGCGGGCGAGGAGTACCGCGCGGTGCGCAACCTCGGCTCGCCGGTGCACGACGTGCGCGAGGTGTTCACCCTCATGCCGACCGGCACCGAGCAGGAGTGGGAGCTGATCGGCCGCCGCCTCGCCCGGGTGCCGGCCGCGCTCGACCAGTACCGCGCCACCCTCGCCGAGGGCGTCGAGCGCGGCCTGCTGTCCGGCCCCCGCCAGGTCACCACGGTGGTCGGCCAGATCGGCGAGTGGCTGGAGGGCGAGGCCCCCGGCGGCTGGTTCGGCGCGTTCGTGCAGGACGCCCCCGAGTCGCTGCGCGAGGGCCTGACCGCCACCGCCGTCGCCGCCTCGGACGCGCTCGCCGCCCTGCGCGACTGGCTGCGCGACGTGTACGGCCCGGCCGCCGCCGACGTCCCGGACACCGTCGGCCGCGAGCGCTACACCCGCTGGGTGCGCTACTGGACGGGCGCCGCCCTCGACCTCGACGAGGCGTACGCCTGGGCCTGGGAGCAGTTCCACGACCTGGACGCGCAGATGCGCGCCGAGGCCGAGAAGGTGCTGCCCGGCGCCACCCCGATGGAGGCGATGCACTGGCTGGAGACCGACGGCCCGGCGATCAAGGGCGAGGAGAACGCCCGCGACTACCTGCAGGGCCTGATGGACGGCGCCATCGCCGACCTCCAGGGCACCCATTTCGACCTCGCCGAGCCGCTGCTGAAGGTCGAGTCACGGCTCGCCCCGGTCGGCAGTGCCGCAGCGCCCTACTACACCCAGCCCTCGCTCGACTTCTCCCGTCCCGGCCGCACCTGGCTGCCCACCCTCGGCCGCGAGTCCTTCCCGGTCTGGGACCTCGTCTCGACCTGGTACCACGAGGGCGTCCCCGGCCACCACCTGCAGCTCGCGCAGTGGACGTACCTCGCCGACCGGCTCTCGACCTACCAGGTCACCCTCGGCAGCGTCAGCGCCAACCTGGAGGGCTGGGCGCTGTACGCGGAGCGCCTGATGGACGAGCTCGGCTACCTCACCGACCCCGGCCACCGGCTCGGCTACCTCAACGCGCAGATGATGCGGGTGCTGCGGGTCATCGTCGACATCGGCATGCACGCCGGCCTGGACTTCCCGGCGGACTCCCCGTTCAAGCCGGGCGAGGCGGTGCTGCCCGACGACGCCCGGGAGTTCTTCGGCCGGTACTGCGGCCTGTCCGCCGACTTCCTGGACAGCGAGCTGGTCCGCTACCTCGGCATGCCCGGCCAGGCCATCGGCTACAAGCTGGGCGAGCGCGCCTGGCTGACCGGCCGCGCCGCCGCCCGGGCCGCCGCCGAGGCCCGCGGCGAGGAGTTCGACCTCAAGGCCTGGCACATGGCCGCGCTGTCGCAGGGCTCGCTCGGCCTCGACGACCTGGTGGCGGAGCTGTCCGCGCTCTGACCGCCGCCGTCGGATCCCCGCGCCCGGGGGTCGCACCGGTCCGGACCGCCGCCACGGCGGGCCGGTGCGACCCGTGACCCGGCCGGAGGATCGGCCGGGGTCGGCCGGAAGACGGTGAGATGTTTAGGACTTTAGTCCTAATTCAGACATTTACTGACAAAAAACCTTGCCCCTCGCCATCCCGAGAGATTCCCTGGGAGGAGCGCTGCGTGCGCCCTTCCCACCATCCCCTCCGGAAGGCGGCCCACGGTGTCCCTCCAGCACGCACAGGACGAGCAGGCGGTCGACCCCCGTCGCTGGTGGGCCCTGGCAGTCATCGCCATCGCCCAGCTGATGATCGTCCTCGACGCGACGATCGTGAACATCGCCCTGCCCTCCGCCCAGAAGGACCTGGGCATATCCGACGGCAACCGGCAGTGGGTCATCACGGCCTACACCCTGGCCTTCGGCGGCCTGCTGCTCCTCGGCGGCCGGATCGGAGACCTCTTCGGCCGCAAACGCACCTTCCTGATCGGCCTGCTGGGCTTCGCGCTGGCCTCCGCGATCGGCGGATTCGCCACCGAACCCTGGATGCTGTTCGGTGCACGCGCCCTGCAGGGCGCCTTCGGCGCACTCCTCGCACCCTCCGCGCTGTCGCTGCTCTCCACGACCTTCACCGACGCGAAGGAACGTGCCACCGCCTTCGGCATCTTCGGCGCCCTCGCCGGCGGCGGCGCCGCGATCGGCCTGATCATGGGCGGCCTGCTCACCGAGTACCTGAACTGGCGCTGGTGCCTGTTCGTCAACATCCCGATCGCCATCGGTGCCGCCCTCGCCGCGTACGCCCTGCTGAAGCGCGACCACGTCGCCAAGGGCCACCGCGTCAAGCTGGACCTGCCCGGCGCCGTCCTCGGCTGCGGCGGCCTGCTGCTGATCGTGTTCGGCACCTCCGAGGCCGTCTCCCGCGGCTGGGGCGACTGGCTGGTGCTGACCTCGCTGTGCGTCGGTGTCGCGCTGCTCTTCGTCTTCGTCCTCTTCGAGCGCCGCACCGACCACCCGCTGCTGCCGCTGCACATCGTCTCCGACCGCAACCGCGGCGGCGGCGCCATCGCCGTCGGCCTGGCCGTGATCGGCATGTTCGGCCTGTTCCTCTTCCTCACCTACTACATGCAGGTGGTCAAGGGCTTCTCGCCGGTCATGGCGGGCGTCTCCTTCCTGCCGATGACCGCGGCCATCATCATCAGCGCCACCGGCATCGCGGCCAACCTGATGACCCGGGTGCCCTCGCGGGCGCTCGTCGTCCCCGGCCTGCTGCTCGGCGCGGGCGGCATGGCCTGGCTGACCCAGATGAAGGTCGACAGCCCCTACGCGACCATGGTGCTGCCCGCCGAACTGCTGCTCGGCTTCGGCATGGGCCTGGTCTTCATGCCCTCGCTGAGCCTGGCCACCCTCGGCGTCGCGCCGAACGAGACGGGCGCGGCCTCGGCCATCATCAACAGCGCCCAGCAGGTCGGCGGTTCGATCGGCGTCGCGCTGCTCAACACCATCGCGGCCAGCGCCACCGCGACCTGGCTGGCCACCCGCAACGCGGCCGATCCGCTCGTCCTCAAACAGGGCCAGGTGCACGGCTACGCGATCGCCACCACCGTCGCCATGGGCATCCTGCTGGTCGCCGCGGTCATCGCCTTCCTGATGATCGACCACAGACCGGCGCCAGGCGAGGCCGGGAGCGCCGCGGCCGAACCGGCCCAGGCCACCGCCCGCCCCGCCGCCGAACCGCGCTGAACCGCACCTCCCCGGTCCGGCGACACGCCGCCCCGGCCCTGGACCCCTCCGGGGCCGGGGCGGGATCGTGTACGGATCTCTCACCGCTTTCCCACCTTCGGATCACCCGCTTCACAGCCCGGCGGCCCAGAGTGGAGCCGACACCCCCGGCCAGGAGGAGTTCGCCGATGAGCAGCCCCCGCACGTCCCGCCCCCGGCTCCGGTCGCTGCTCGCCACCCCGGCGGCGGCCCTCGCCACGGCGGGACTGCTCGCCGCCGCCCACGTCCTCGGCAGCTCGCCCGCCACCGCCTCGCCCGCCGCCACCGCCGTCCTCGACGCCGCCCCCGTCCTCGGCACCACCGCCACCGCCCCCGCCGACCCGTCGGCCGCCCGGGTCGGCGCCCTGTTCAGCGGCACCGTCGGGCCGGGCCACCACTTCTGCTCCGCCAGCGTGCTGCAGAGCCCGACCCGCGACCTCGTCCTCACCGCGGCCCACTGCGTCGGCAGCACCGACGGCCTGAGCTTCGTCCCCGCGTACCGCGACGGCAGCGCCCCGTACGGCAGCTGGAGGGTCACCGCGATCTACGCCCCCGACGACTGGACGCAGGACCGCGACGAGGACGCCGACTACGCGATCCTCCGGGTCGCCCCGGCCTCCGACGGCCACCGGATCGAGGACGTCGTCGGCGGCAACGCCCTCGGGCTGGACGACACCTTCACCTCGCAGGTCCGCCTCTACGGCTACCCGGCCCGCACCGAGGCCCCGCTGCTGTGCACCGACACCACCACCCGGCAGTCCACCACCCAGCGCCGCATCGACTGCCCCGGCTACCCCGGCGGCACCAGCGGCGGCCCCTGGATCAGCACCCGCACCGGCGAGGTCATCGGCGTCATCGGCGGCTACCAGGAGGGCGGCGACACCGACGACATCTCCTACAGCTCGTACTTCGACCACACCATGACCACCCTCTACCGCCAGGCCGTCACCGCGGCACCCTGACGCGGCGGCCGCGGCGTGCCGCACAGCCGGCAGCGCTGCGCCGGGACGGACGGCGGCTCCGCCTCCGGTGCAGGGGCGTCGTCCGCGGGGGCCGCAGGACCGACGGGGCCGGCGGGGTCGGCGGTCCGCTCCGGCGGGCCCTCGCCCCGGGCGGGTGCCAGTTCGGCCCAGACGGTGCGCCGTCCGTCGGCCGCCTCGCCGACCGACCCCCAGCGCGCCGCCAGCGCGTCGACGATCCGCAGCCCCCGGCCGAAGTCGCCCGCGTCGACCGGCGGCCGGTGCGGGAGCGGGTGCGGCGGGCCGTGCGGCGCCGGGCCGGCCGCCGTGCCGCCGTCGGTGACCGACACCCGGACCGTCCCGTACCGGCGCCGGACCTCCACCCACAGCACGCCGCCCGCGCCGGACCGGCTGTGCACGACCGCGTTGGTCACCAGCTCGGACACGACCAGCGCCGCGTCCTCGGCCCCGGGCGAAGGGCCGAGCGCCTCGCGGACCATCCGCCGCGCCGCGCGCACGGACTCGGGCACACCGGGGAACCGGGCGATCCACATCATGCTGCTGCACCCCTCCGACGAACACTCCGCAACCGGCCGACCACGCATCGTCAGCCTCGAATGCGAGCTTGAAAGCTCGCGTACGGCGTTGTCAAGCTGATCCGAGGATCCGTGAGACGGGGGTTGACGTGGGCGAGTTGGGGCGACCGGCCTATCTGCGACTGGCCGACCTGCTGCGCTCGCGGATCCTCTCCGGCGAGCACCAGCCGGGCGCGCGGATGCCCAGCATCGCCGACCTCTGCCGCCAGCACGGACTCTCCGAACAGCCCGTCCGGCAGGCGCTCCGGGTGCTCAACGCCGAGGGCCTGACCGAGGGCCGCCCGGGCTCCGGCACCTACGTCCGCCGCCGTCCGGCGCCCGCCCGGATCCCCCGCGGACGCTACGACGCGGCCGGCAGCCCCTTCGCCGGGGCGTCCCGCGACCCCGGACCCGGCGGCGTCCCGCACTGGACGCACGACTCCCAGAAGACCTGGGCCACCGGCGCACTCGCCCTGCGGCTGCGGATCGCCGAGGGCGACCCGATCATGCAGACCCAGTACGTCTTCCTCGCCGCCGACCGGCCCGCGCAGCTCTCCACCAGCTGGGAGCCGCTCGCGCTGACCGGCGGCACCGCGGCCGCCCGGCCCGAGTACGGACCGCTGGCCGGGCTCGGCGTGGTCGAGCGGATGGCCCGGATCGGACTGACCGTCACCCGGGTCACCGAGGACGTCACCGCCCGCCCGGTGCTGGAGGCCGAGTCCGGCCCGCTGGACGTGGCGCTGGGCTCCACCGTGCTCTCGATCGAGCGCACCCACTGGGCCGGAAGCCTGCCCGTGGAGACCGCCGACATCGTCCTCGCGGCCGAGCGCAGCCGGCTGGTCTACGAGATCGGCGTGCCCGCCGAGATCACCCCGGAGAGTGACGTCCTCCGCTGATCCGGGGCATTCGCGCCTACCTCGCGCGCGCCGGGGGCGCGTTCCGGCTCGCGTGCGCCGGTTGCCCCGTACACTCCCGGCACCGGGACAACGGGAGGTGCCGCACACCGTGACCGCCGCCGACAGCGCGCCGGCCGCAGCCGAGCCCGAGGAGCGCCGGGCGGACTGGTTCGAGCTCTTCTTCGACCTGGTCTTCGTGGTGACCGTGGCCATCCTGGCCCGCGGCCTGCACGGCGACCCGGGCGGCGCCGAGTTCGGCAGGTTCCTGGTGCTCTTCTTCCCGGCCTGGTGGGCCTGGGTCAACCTGATGGCCACCGTCAACGTCTCCGGCCGGGACATCGACCGCGCGCTCAGCCAGCCCATGCTGATCGCCGCCATGCCCGGCCTCGGCGTGATGGCCGCCGCCGCCCCCGAGGGCCTCGGCGGACACGCCTGGCTCTACGCCCTCGGCGCCGCCTGGGTGCGGGTGGTCTGCTTCCTGGTCTGGCTGCGTCCCGCCCTGCGCCGGGAGACCGCACTGCCGCTCTGGCGCCCGGTGACCTACTGCCTCGTCCCGGCCGCGCTGTGGACGGTCTCCGCCCTCCTCCCGGACGGCTGGCGGTTCGCCCTCTGGGGGATCGCCATCGCCCTGGAGATCGCCCTGCTCGCGATCCGCAGCGAGTACGGCACCGCGCTGTACGCCCGACTGTCGATCGAGCACCTGGTCGAGCGGATCACCCTGTTCGTGGTGATCGTCCTCGGCGAGAGCGTCTTCACCGTCGTGGCGACCTTCGCCGACCACCTCACCGCCGCCTCCGGCGCCGCGGCCCTCGCCGCCTTCCTGCTGGTCGCCGAGCTCGCGGCGGTCTTCTTCGTCTGGGGCACGACCGTCGCCGCCCGCGGCCTCGGCCGCGCCCAGGCCGACCGGGCGCACCGGATCATCCGCGACACCGTGATGTACCTGCCGTACTTCCTGGTCGCCGCGATCACCCTGCTCGCCGCCGCCCTCGGCACCGCCGTCGCGGAACCCACCCACCACCTGCCGTCCGGCGCCGACTGGGCGCTCTGCGGCGGCGTGCTCGGCTTCTACACCACCAACGCGGCGATCGCCCTGCGCTACGGCGAGCCGACCCGGTCCGTCCTCGGCTGGTACGTCCCCTGCCTCGTCCTCACGGCCGTCCTGCTCGTCCCGGGCGTCCTGCTGCTCCCCGCCTGGGCCGCCGTCCTCTGCGGCGCCGCCGAGGTCCTCGCCCTCACCCTCCTCGTCAAGCACCGCACCCACCGCACCCGCCCGGCCTGACCGCGCGCCGCGGCCCGCACCCGCAGGTGCCGCGTCAGCCGCCGGGCCGGTCGGCCTCCGGGCCGCGCTCGGCGAGCGCCTTGATCCCGGCGAGGGTGGCCCCGATGCCGGTGCGGAGTTCGTCGAGCCGGCGGGCGACCAGTTCCTCCTCCCGCTCCGGCATGCGCTCGATCCAGGCGCTGACCCCGGAGCGGCCGGGCCCGATCCGCACGGACTGCCGGACGAGGGTGCCGTCCGCCTGCGGCGACAGCTCGAAGCGCCAGGTGGCCATCCGGTCCCGGAGGTCGTCCGCCGGCTCGCCGAACCGGCCGTCCGCGTCCAGGACGGCCCAGCCGAAGACCCGCTCGGCGTCGAACTCGACGATCTGCGAGACCGTCCGCCAGTCGCCCGCCACGGGGTGCCGGTTGAAGCCCGCGAAGCGCGCACCCACCGCGGGTGCGACGACCCCGCCGAGCCATTCGACCCGGTGCAGTTCGGGGCTGAGCCGGGAGGGCAGCCCGATGTCGGTCACCAGCTCCCAGACCCGCGAGGGCGCCGCCCCGACCCGGATCCCGCCCTGCGCCGTGGGCCCGTCCGCGTACCGCATGCCGTCTCCTCCGCCGCACGAACCAGAGTGTGCGGCCCAGTCTCCCCGAGCGGCTGACGGACGCTCAGCCCGGGGTCCGCCGTCCGGCGCGAAGCCCGCGGACACGACGAAGGCCCGGGTCCAGTGGACCCGGGCCTTCGTGACGCTTGCGGTGAAGTGCCCCCGGTAGGATTCGAACCTACGCACCCGCCTCCGGAGGGCGGTGCTCTATCCCCTGAGCTACGGGGGCCTTTCGGCCGTCGCTTGCTGCGACGTGGAGAACACTACCAGGCCCGACGGGTGATCCGTGCACGGGTTTCGCGGGGCGGCGCGGCCGCGGCCCGGGGGGTGGAAGTGAGGAAAGGCCGGACGCGGGGGTGGGCGCGCGGCTACCCTCGGTGATGTGCCGGGAACGTCCGGGCGGGTCCTCGTGGTGGACGACAGCGAGGTGATCCGCCAGCTGATCAGAGTGAACCTCGAGCTCGAGGGCTTCGAGGTGGTCACCGCTGCCGACGGCGCCGAGTGCCTGGAGGTCGTCCGCCGGGTGCGCCCCGACGTGGTGACGCTGGACGTGGTGATGCCGCGGCTCGACGGCCTGAAGACCGCCGCCCGGCTGCGCGCCTCCGCCGAGACCCGGGCGCTGCCCATCGCCATCGTCAGCGCCTGCACGCCGGCCGACCTCGACCGCGGGGAGTCGGTGGGCGTGGACGGCTACCTCGCGAAGCCCTTCGACCCGGCGGACCTGGTCGCCCTGGTGCGCCGGCTGCTGCGGCAGGGCCCGGCGGTGGGGGCCGGCGGGGGCGGCCCGTCCGGCTACGCCTTCGGCGGCGGCGAGCGCCCCGGGCCCTCCGCCGCATTCCGCTCTCGGCGAACAGATCGCCCTTGACGGTCCCGCTCCCTGGTGCAACGCGTCTCAACGGGTAAACCGGGTGGCGGACGGACACCCCGTCTCGCCTACGCTTGGCGTCGTGACACCCGCAGAGCTTTCCCAGGCAGTCCAGGCCGCAGTGAGCGCCGCCGTCGAGGCGGGCGAGCTGGCCGTCGCCGTGCCCGAGCACGTGACGGTCGAGCGGCCCAAGAACAGGGACCACGGCGACTACGCCACCAACGTGGCCCTCCAGCTCGCGAAGCCGGCAGGCATGCCGCCGCGAGCCGTCGCGGACCTGCTGGCCGCCCGCCTGCGAGAGACCACCGGCGTCGCGAAGGTCGACATCGCCGGTCCGGGCTTCCTGAACATCACCCTCGACGCCGCCACCCAGGGCCTGCTGGCCCGCACGGTGGTCGAGGCCGGCCGGGCGTACGGCCGGAACGAGGCCCTCAAGGGCCTGACGATCAACCTGGAGTTCGTGTCGGCCAACCCGACCGGCCCGATCCACATCGGCGGCGTCCGCTGGGCGGCCGTCGGCGACTCGCTGGCCCGCGTGCTGCGCGCCACCGGTGCCGACGTCACCACCGAGTACTACCTCAACGACGCCGGCGTGCAGATCACCAAGTTCGCGCGGTCGCTGCAGGCCGTCGCGAACGGCAAGCCCGTCCCCGAGGACGGCTACGTCGGCGAGTACATCGCCGACATCGCCAAGGCGATCACCGACGGCGTGCCGGGCGTGCTCGACCTGCCCGAGGACGAGCAGCTCCGGGTCTTCCGGGCCGAGGGCCTCACGCTGATGGTCGCCGAGATCAAGCGGTCGATGGAAGAGTTCGGGGTGCACTTCGACACCTGGTTCTCGGAGAAGTCGCTGCACGACTCGGGCGCCGTCGAGCAGGCCATCGACCGGCTGCGGGAGCAGGGCCACGTCTTCGACCGGGACGGCGCCATCTGGCTGCGCACCACGGACTTCGGCGACGACAAGGACCGCGTCCTGATCAAGGCCGACGGCGAGACCACCTACTTCGCCGCCGACGCCGCCTACTACCTGAGCAAGCGGGACCGCGGTTCCGAGGTCTCCGTCTACATGCTCGGCGCCGACCACCACGGCTACGTCAACCGGCTCAAGGCCATCGCGGCCTGCGCCGGCGACGACATGGACCGCAACATCGAGGTCCGCATCGGCCAGTTCGTGAAGATGCTGCGCGACGGCCAGGAGGTCCGCCTCTCCAAGCGCGCCGGCAACATCATCACCATCGACGACGTCGTCGACTGGATCGGCGTGGACGCGGCGCGGTACATGCTGGCGCGTTCCTCCACCGACTCCACCATCACCATCGACATCGACCTGGTCACCAGCCAGTCGAACGAGAACCCGGTCTTCTACGTGCAGTACGCGCACACCCGGATGTGCGGCGTCGCGCGCAAGGCCGCCGAGCTCGGCGTCGACAAGGGTGCGGCCGAGGACTTCAAGCCGGAGCTGCTCGCCACCCAGTGGGAGAACGACATGCTCGGTGCGCTGGGCGAGTTCCCGCGCGTCATCGCCACGGCCGGCGAGCTGCGCGAGCCCCACCGGGTCGCGCGCTACCTGGAGGACCTCGCGGGCAAATACCACCGCCTGTACGAGAACTGCATGTTCCTGCCGAAGGGCGACGAGGAGCTCACGGACACGCACCGTGCGCGCCTCTGGCTGGTCGAGGCGACGCGAACGGTGCTCGCCAACGGCCTGACGCTGCTCGGCGTCTCCGCCCCCGAGCGGATGTAAGCACGACCCCCACGCGCACGACGGGGGCGGCGGACGGTCGAAGGAGACCGTGCGCCGCCCCTCGCCATAAGCCAAGGAAGTAGCCAAGATGAGCCGCTCCGCCCACCCCGCAGGCCCCCGCCACGGCGACGTGCTGCCCGAGGGGCACTACCTCGCACCGCCGAGCGACCTGAACGCGCTCGACCCGAAGGTGTGGTCGAAGACCGTCACCCGCGACGGGAACGGCGTGGTGACCGTCGGCGGCCTCGACGTGAAGGCGCTGGCGGCCGAGTTCGGCACCCCCGCCTACCTGATGGACGAGGCGGACTTCCGGGCCCGGGCCCGCGCCTGGCGGGACGCGTTCGGCACGGACGCGGACGTCTACTACGCCGGCAAGGCGTTCCTCTCCAAGGCGGTCGTCCGCTGGCTGCACGAGGAGGGCCTCAACCTCGACGTGTGCAGCGGCGGCGAACTGGCCGTGGCGCTGGCCGCCGGCATGCCGGGGGAGCGCCTGGCGCTGCACGGCAACAACAAGTCGGTGCACGAGCTGGAGCAGGCGGTGAAGGCCGGGGTCGGCCACGTCGTCGTCGACTCCTACGAGGAGATCGAGCGGCTGGCGGCGGTCGCCGAGCGGCAGGGCGTCCGCCAGAAGGTGCTGATCCGGATCACGGTCGGCGTCGAGGCGCACACCCACGAGTTCATCGCCACCGCGCACGAGGACCAGAAGTTCGGGCTGTCGCTGAACGGCGGCGCCGCGGCCGAGGCCGTCCGTCGGGTGCTCGCCCACCCGGCGGCCCTGGAGCTGCGCGGCATCCACTCGCACATCGGCTCGCAGATCTTCGACACCGCGGGCTTCGAGGTGGCGGCCCGCCGGGTGGTCGGCCTGCTGGCGCAGATCCGCGACGAGCACGGCATCGAGCTGCCCGAGATCGACCTCGGCGGCGGCCTCGGCATCGCTTACACCAGCGAGGACGACCCGCGGGAGCCCGCCGAGATCGCCGCCTCGCTGGCGGAGATCGTCCGCCGCGAGTGCTCCGCCGCCGACCTGGCCGCACCGCGGCTCTCGGTGGAGCCGGGCCGCGCGATCGTCGGCCCGACAGCCTTCACCCTCTACGAGGTCGGCACGGTGAAGACGCTGGACGGCCTGCGCACCTACGTCAGCGTGGACGGCGGCATGTCGGACAACATCCGCACCGCGCTGTACGACGCCGAGTACTCCGTCGCCCTGGTCTCCCGCACCAGCGACGCCGAGCCGATGCTGGTCCGCGTGGTGGGCAAGCACTGCGAGTCCGGCGACATCGTGGTCCGCGACGCCTTCCTGCCGGCCGACCTGGCCGCCGGGGACCTGATCGCGGTGCCGGCCACCGGCGCGTACTGCCGGTCGATGGCCAGCAACTACAACCACGCCCTCAAGCCTCCCGTGGTCGCCGTCCAGGACGGTGCGGCCCGGGTGATCGTCAGGCGCGAGACGGAGGAGGATCTCCTGCGTCTGGATATCGGCTGACGAAATCCTTGTCTCAGATCATGGACCGGCCGTAGATCCGTGCGGAAAGTCCCGGAGACTGGTAGAGACCGAATACCGTCGGGCACGGGGAATTGCCCGGCGGAGACCGAGAATGCAGAGCGGAGTCGGATGATGCGTACGCGCCCGCTGAAGGTGGCGTTGCTGGGCTGTGGTGTGGTGGGCTCCGAGGTGGCGCGCATCATGACGACGACGGCCGACGACCTCGCCGCGCGGATCGGCGCTCCGGTCGAACTCGCCGGGATCGCCGTGCGCCGGGCCGGCCGCCCGCGCCCCGGGGTGCCCGAGCACCTGATCACCACCGACGCACAGGCCCTGGTCAACCGCGGCGACATCGACGTGGTGGTCGAGGTGGTCGGCGGCATCGAGCCGTCCAAACAGCACATCCTCTCGGCGTTCGCCAACGGCGCCTCGGTGGTCTCCGCCAACAAGGCGCTGCTCGCCCAGGACGGCGCCGAACTGCACGAGAAGGCCGCCGCGGCCGGTGTCGACCTGTACTACGAGGCCGCGGTGGCCGGCGCGATCCCGCTGATCCGCCCGCTGCGCGAGTCGCTGGCCGGCGACAAGGTCAACCGGGTGCTGGGCATCGTCAACGGCACCACCAACTTCATCCTCGACAAGATGGACACCACCGGCGCCGGGTACTCCGAGGCGCTGGAGGAGGCCACCGCGCTGGGCTACGCGGAGGCCGACCCTACCGCCGACGTCGAGGGCTTCGACGCCGCCGCCAAGGCCGCGATCCTGGCCGGCATCGCCTTCCACACCCGGGTGACCGCCGCCGAGGTCTACCGCGAGGGCATCACCGAGGTGACCGCCGCGGACATCGCCTCGGCGAAGCAGATGGGCTGCGTGGTCAAGCTGCTGGCGATCTGCGAGCGCGCCGCGGACGGCGAGTCGGTGACCGCCCGGGTCCACCCCGCGATGATCCCGCTGACGCACCCGCTGGCCTCCGTCCGCGAGGCGTACAACGCGGTGTTCGTGGAGTCCGAGGCGGCCGGCCGGCTGATGTTCTACGGCCCGGGCGCCGGCGGCTCGCCGACCGCCTCCGCCGTCCTCGGCGACCTGGTCGCCGTCTGCCGCAACAAGCTGGCCGGCGCCACCGGCCCGGGCGACTCGGTGTACACCAAGCTGCCGGCCAAGCCGATGGACGAGGTCGTCACCCGCTACCACGTCAGCCTGGACGTCGACGACCGCGCGGGTGTGCTCGCCCAGGTCGCGTCCGTCTTCGCCGAGCACGGGGTCTCCATCGACACCGTGCGCCAGCAGGGCCGCGACGGCGACGCCTCGCTCGTCGTGGTCACCCACCGCGCCACCGACGCCGCGCTGTCGGCGACGGTCGACAAGCTCCGCGCGCTGGACAGCGTGCGCGACGTGGCCAGCATCATGCGGGTCGAAGGGGAGTAATCGACATGAACGCCATCGCCGAGAGCAGAGTGAGCGGCGCCCGCACCCACCAGTGGCGCGGCCTGATCGAGGAGTACCGCGACCGGCTGCCGGTCACCGCGGCCACGCCCGTGGTGACCCTGCTGGAGGGCGGTACGCCCCTCGTCCCCGCCCGGGTGCTCTCCGAGCGCACCGGCTGCGAGGTGTACCTCAAGGTCGAGGGCGCCAACCCCACCGGGTCCTTCAAGGACCGCGGCATGACGATGGCCATCTCCAAGGCGAAGGAGGACGGCGCCCAGGCCGTCATCTGCGCCTCCACCGGCAACACCTCGGCCTCCGCCGCCGCCTACGCGGTGCGGGCCGGGATGGTGCCGGCGGTGCTCGTGCCGCAGGGCAAGATCGCCCTCGGCAAGATGGGCCAGGCCATCATCCACGGCGCCCAGATCCTGCAGGTGGACGGCAACTTCGACGACTGCCTCACGCTCGCCCGCGAGCTGTCCGAGAAGTACCCGGTGGCGCTGGTGAATTCGGTGAACCCGGTGCGCATCGAGGGCCAGAAGACCGCCGCCTTCGAGATCGTCGACATGCTCGGCGACGCCCCGGACATCCACGTCCTGCCGGTCGGCAACGCGGGCAACATCACCGCGTACTGGAAGGGGTACCGGGAGTACGCCGCGGACGGCCTGGCCACCCGCACCCCGCGCATGTGGGGCTTCCAGGCAGCGGGTTCGGCCCCGATCGTCGACGGCGCCCCCGTCCGCTCGCCGCAGACCATCGCCACCGCGATCCGGATCGGCAACCCGGCCTCGTGGGAGTACGCGATCGCCGCGCGCGACGACTCCGGCGGCCTCATCGACAAGGTGACCGACCGTCAGATCCTGTCCGCCTACCGGCTGTTGGCCTCCAAGGAGGGCGTCTTCGTGGAGCCCTCCTCGGCCTCCGGCGTGGCCGGCCTGCTGGCCAAGGCCGAGGCCGGCCTGGTGGATCCCGGCCAGCGGATCGTCTGCACCGTCACCGGCAACGGCCTCAAGGACCCGGACTGGGCGGTGGCCGGCGCCCCGCAGCGCCCGGAGATCGTCCCGGTCGACGCCGAGGCCGCCGCCCTCCGCCTCGGACTGCTCGACTGACGGCGGTTCAGCCGCACCGCGTGCCCCGGGCCGACCCTTTCGGGGGTCGGCCCGCGGCCGTCCCGCGATGACACGTACGTGTTGATTCCGCGCCGATTTCCCGACCCATTTCCGCATCGAATCCGGCCACAAACGGCAACACGGCAGATCGGTGCCGAGCAGGGTGTACCGCTGTGGAACCTGTCTTCGATAGGCTGGTTCCGTCGGGACGCGCATCGGTGCGCACATTCCCGCACCCGCCGGGTGTCCCTGCAACGCGGGTCCCCCGCCGCCGTACCACCGCTGGCCCCACCCCCGTCGGGCAGCCCTCACTCCCCAGGAGAGTCCACCGCATGGCCGGTCCTGCGTTCCGTGCCGCCGCCGTCCGGGTCCGGGTCCCCGCGACCAGCGCCAACCTCGGCCCCGGCTTCGACGCCTTCGGACTCGCCCTGGGTCTCTACGACGACCTGGTCGTCCGCGTCGCCGACTCCGGCCTCTCGGTCGACATCGCCGGCGAGGGCAGCGACAGCCTGCCGCGCGACGAGCGCCACCTGGTCGTCCGCGCCATGCGGGCCGCCTTCGACCGCCTCGGCGGCCAGCCCCGCGGCCTGGAGGTGGTCTGCGCCAACCGCATACCGCACGGCCGCGGCCTCGGCTCGTCCTCCGCCGCCATCTGCGCCGGCATCGTCGCCGCCCGCGCCGTCACCATCGGCGGCGCGCACGCGCTCGACGACGACGCCCTGCTCGCCCTCGCCTCCGAGCTGGAGGGCCACCCCGACAACGTGGCCGCCTGCCTGCGCGGCAACTTCACCGTCGCCTGGACGGCCGAGGACGGCGCCCGCACCATCGTGCTCGACCCGTCCGACCGGGTCGTCCCGGTGGTCTTCGTGCCCGCCACCGAGGTGCTCACCGAGACCGCCCGCGGCCTGCTGCCCAAGACCGTCCCGCTGGCCGACGCCGCCGTCAACGCCGGCCGTGCCGCGCTGCTGGTCGAGGCCCTCACCCGCCGTCCCGAGCTGCTGCTCACCGCCACCGAGGACCGCCTCCACCAGGACTACCGCGCCTCGGCGATGCCCGACAGCGCCGCCCTGGTGGCCGCCCTGCGCGCGCACGGCGTCCCGGCCGTGATCTCCGGCGCGGGTCCGACCGTGCTGGCGCTCACCGACGAGGCCTCGGCGGAGAAGGTGCTCGGCCTCGCCGGGCCCGGGTTCGCCGCCCACCGGCTGGAGTTGGACCGTGCCGGTGCGTGCGTCCTGCCGCTCGACGGCTGAGCCGACACCGAACGCGGCCACACCCGCGGGAACGGAAACGATTGACAACAACAGGGCTGGGGAATGTGTCAGGGGGTCGGTAGTGTTAACCTCATTGCTGCACCAGACACCCTCCGGGGTTCGGTGCGCCACGTCCCGATCCCGCCCCTTCAGGTTGGCACCGTCCGCACCTGCAGGGTCCGGAAGGACGGGACCACGATTTTCCGGGAGCCCACCACAGCGCGTACGCAGCCTGCCTGCGCGATTGGGGCGCATCCCGAAGCCGTGACGGCACCTGACTCCCACCCGCGGCCTCCGCACTGAGGCACGGTCGGGCGGAGCCCGAGGTACCGCCACGCGACGGGGGCCCGGGAACCAAACAGGCAGCGAGGCCGGCACGAGAACCGGCCCACCGCGCCACTTCGCACCACAGTGCACCGCACTTTCGCAGCGTCCACCCGATCGGCTGGTCCTTTCGGGGGGACGACCGCCTCGGACCAGCGTGATTCGGCGTTGGTCAGGACAGCACAACCGGTCGCCGAGCCAGACAGGCCGACGTCCGCTCCAGGGAAGGACCCTTAGTGAGCGACACCACCGATCTGATGGGCGCGCGCCCGGACGCAGACGCGTCGGACGCAGCCGCCGCCCCCGCGGCCCCGGCCAGGCGCCGTCGCAGCGCCGCCGCAGGCCTCGACGGCCTGGTCCTCGCCGAGCTGCAGAAGCTCGCCACGGGCCTCGGTATCAGCGGTACCGGACGGATGCGCAAGAGCCAGCTCATCGAGGCCATCAAGGAGAAGAGCGGCGGCGACCCGCTGCTCGCCGGCGGCGCCGCGCCCGCTCCGGCCGCCAAGCGCACCACCGCCAAGGCCGCTGCCGCCGCCCCGGCCGAGGAGGCGCCCGCCGCTCCGGCCGCCGAGGAGAAGCCGGCCCGCCGCACCCGTGCCGCCGCCGCTGCCGCCGCCCCCGCGGAGCAGCCGCAGGCCCAGATCGAGATCCCCGTCCAGGCCGCCGCCGAGGTCGCGCCGGCCCGTACCGAGCGCACCCGCCGCCGTGCCACCTCGGCCGCCGGCGCCCCGGCCGCCGAGGCCGCCGCCGAGCAGGCCGGCACCGTGGTCGCCGAGGCCAAGGCCGAGACCCGCACCGCCGAGCAGCGTCCCGCCGAGGGCGAGACCCGCACCGAGCGCCGCGACCGCCGTGACCGGCGCGACCGCCGCGAGGGCGGCGAGCGCACCGAGGCCGCCGCCGAGGGCCAGGACGGCGAGGGCCGCGAGTCCCGCCGTGACCGCCGCAACCGCCGCGACCGCGACCGGGCCGAGCGCCAGCCCGGCCAGGGCCAGCAGCAGGCCGGCACCCAGCAGGACAGCCAGGCCGGCCGCCAGGGCCAGCCCGCCGGGCAGCAGGCCGGCGGCTACGACGACGACGAGTTCGGCGACGGCCGCCGGGGCCGTCGCGGCCGCTACCGCGACCGCCGTGGCCGCGGCCGCCGCGAGGGCTTCGAGGGCGGCACCCCCGAGCCGCAGATCGGCGAGGACGACGTCCTCATCCCGGTCGCGGGCATCCTCGACATCCTCGACAACTACGCGTTCGTCCGCACCTCCGGCTACCTGCCGGGGCAGAACGACGTCTACGTCTCGCTCGCCCAGGTGCGCAAGCACGGCCTGCGCAAGGGCGACGCCATCACCGGTGCGGTGCGCCAGCCCCGCGACGGCGAGCGCCGCGAGAAGTTCAACGCGATGGTCCGCCTCGACTCGGTCAACGGCATGGACCCGGACGGCGCCCGCAACCGCCCCGAGTTCGGCAAGCTGACCCCGCTGTACCCGCAGGAGCGGCTGCGCCTGGAGACCGACCCGGGCGTGCTGACGACCCGGATCATCGACCTCGTGTCGCCGATCGGCAAGGGCCAGCGCGGTCTGATCGTCGCCCCGCCGAAGACCGGCAAGACGATGATCATGCAGGCGATCGCCAACGCGATCACCCACAACAACCCCGAGTGCCACCTGATGGTCGTCCTCGTCGACGAGCGTCCGGAAGAGGTCACCGACATGCAGCGGTCGGTGAAGGGCGAGGTCATCTCCTCGACCTTCGACCGTCCGGCCGAGGACCACACCACCGTCGCCGAGCTCGCCATCGAGCGGGCCAAGCGCCTGGTGGAGCTGGGCCACGACGTGGTGATCCTGCTCGACTCGATCACCCGCCTCGGCCGCGCCTACAACCTGGCGGCGCCGGCCTCCGGCCGCATCCTGTCCGGTGGTGTCGACTCGACCGCGCTCTACCCGCCGAAGAAGTTCTTCGGTGCCGCGCGCAACATCGAGAACGGCGGCTCGCTGACCATCCTCGCCACCGCCCTGGTGGAGACCGGCTCCCGCGCCGACGAGGTGGTCTTCGAGGAGTTCAAGGGCACCGGCAACATGGAGCTCAAGCTCGACCGCAAGCTCTCCGACAAGCGGATCTTCCCCGCGGTGGACGTCGACGCGTCCTCCACCCGCAAGGAGGAGATCCTGCTCGGCAACGAGGAGCTGGCGATCGTCTGGAAGCTCCGCCGGGTGCTGCACGCGCTCGACTCGCAGCAGGCCATCGAGCTGCTCCTGGACAAGATGAAGCAGACCAAGAGCAACGCCGAGTTCCTGATGCAGATCGCCAAGACCACCCCCGGTTCCGGCGACTGACCCGGCTCGTTCCGCAGGGCGAGGCCCCGCACCGCACCCGCGGTGGGGGCCTCGCCCTCTGCGTGCACCCGGCGCCGTCGTGCCCGGGGCGGCCCTCCCGTCCCCGCCGATCGGCGGAGACGGGATTCCCTTATGCTCGAAAAACCCCGTTCGAGCAGAAAGGGGGAGGGATGTCCGATCAGCGAGAGCCCCGGAGCAGACGCCGCAAGGTGCTGCGCATCGCGGTGTTCACCGCGGTCGGGCTGCTGCTGGTGGGTGCGGGTGCGGCCGGCTACGCGTACTGGAAGCTCAACGGCAACATCCGCAGCGTCGACATCGACACCCAGCTCGGCCCCGGCCGTCCGCCCGCCTCGGTGGGCGGCGCCTTCAACATCCTGCTGCTCGGCTCGGACTCCCGGGCGGGCGCCAACCACTCGCTGGCCGGCGGAGCGGTCGGCGACACCGCGCGCTCGGACACCGCGATGGTCGTCCACGTCAACCGCGAGCACACCACCGCCTCGGTGATCAGCATCCCGCGCGACACCCTGGTCGCCCGGCCGGCCTGCACCGCCCCGGACGGCACCGGCACCCCGGCCCTGCGCAGCGCGATGTTCAACTCCGCGTACGAGGTCGGCGGACCGGCCTGCGCGGTGAAGACCACCGAGCAGCTGACCGGGATGCGGATGGACCACTTCGTCGAGGTGGACTTCGCCGGGTTCGCGGGCCTGATCGACGCCATCGGCGGGGTGGACGTCACCACCACGGTCGACATCTCCGACCAGGACAGCGGACTGCACCTGGCGGCCGGCGACCACCACCTCAGCGGCACCCAGGCGCTGGCCTTCGTCCGCACCCGGCACGGCGTCGGCAACGGCAGCGACCTCGGCCGGATCGAGCTGCAGCAGCAGATGGTGAAGTCGATCATGAAGCAGATCGGCGCGCTCGGGCTCACCTCCAACCCGGCGCACCTGTGGTCGATCGCCGACAAGCTCACCAAGTCGATGACCACCGACTCCGAGCTCGCCTCGGTCAGCGCCCTGGTCGGCCTCGCCAACACCCTCAAGGGCATCGGCCCGGACCAGATGACCATGGTGACGCTGCCGGTGGTGTCCGCCCCCGGCGACCCGAACCGGGTCGTGCCGCGCACCCCCCAGGCCGGCCAGCTGTGGGCCGCCCTGCAGGCCGACGGGGCCGTCCCGCAGTCGGTGGTGAGCATCCAGCCGTCCAACCCCGCCGACAGCACCCCCGGCCCCTCCACGGGCACCGCCACCCGCACCCCGGGCGGCGCGACCCGCAGTCCGGTCGGCGCGGCGGGCCGGGAATAGTCCGGGCCGCCTCCCGGTTTGGGAAGAGGCGGCCGGTGCTGGCACACTGGTCCGTCGGTCCCGGTTCACGCGCGGCTGCCTGCCGCCGACCCGGTGCCCTCCCGAAACCTAGGAGAGACCCTTGAAGGCCAACGTTCACCCCGAGTACGTCGTGACCAAGGTGACCTGCACCTGCGGTAACGAGTTCACCACCCGCTCGACCGAGACCAGCGGCGAGATCCGCGCCGAGGTCTGCTCGGCGTGCCACCCGTTCTACACCGGCAAGCAGAAGATCATGGACACCGGTGGCCGCGTGGCCCGCTTCGAGGCCCGCTTCGGCAAGAAGCACAGCGGCGGCAAGGCCTAGCGCTTCCACGGCGCCGGTCTCGGCGTCCCCGCGCATCCGCGGGGACGCCGGGCCGGCGCCGTTCGCATCTCCCCGCTCCGCGCCGCCGTCCGGCGGCCGGACCACCCCTCTCGTCCCACCGGCACCCACGGGAAGTAGGCCCACCCCATGTTCGAGGCAGTCGAAGAGCTCCTCGCCGAGCACGCCGACCTCGAGACGAGGCTGGCCGATCCCTCCGTGCACGCCGACCAGGCGAACGCCCGCAAGCTCGCCAAGCGCTACGCGGAGCTGACCCCGATCACCCGCACCTACCGCGCCTGGAAGCAGACCGGCGAGGACATCGAGGCCGCCCGCGAGCTCGCCGCCGAGGACCCGGAGTTCCTCGCCGAGGCGAAGGCCGCCGAGGCCCGCCGCGAGGAGCTGACCGAGGAGCTGCGGCTGCTGCTCGTCCCGCGCGACCCCAATGACGACAAGGACGTCATCCTGGAGGTCAAGGCGGGCGAGGGCGGCGAGGAGTCGGCGCTGTTCGCCGGCGACCTGCTCCGGATGTACCTGCGCTTCGCGGAGCGGGTCGGCTGGAAGACCGAGATCATCGACTCCAACGAGTCCGACCTCGGCGGCTACAAGGACGTCTCCGTCGCCGTGAAGACCAAGGGCGGCGCCGAGCCCGGCCAGGGCGTCTGGGCCCGGCTGAAGTACGAGGGCGGCGTGCACCGCGTGCAGCGCGTCCCGGCCACCGAGTCGCAGGGCCGCATCCACACCTCCGCCGCCGGCGTGCTCGTCACCCCGGAGGCCGAGGAGGTCGAGGTCGAGATCCACGCCAACGACCTGCGGATCGACGTCTACCGCTCGTCCGGCCCCGGCGGCCAGTCCGTCAACACCACCGACTCGGCCGTCCGGATCACCCACCTGCCGACCGGTATCGTGGCCTCCTGCCAGAACGAGAAGAGCCAGCTGCAGAACAAGGAGCAGGCGATGCGCATCCTGCGCTCGCGCCTGCTGGCGGCGGCCCAGGAGGAGGCCGAGCGGGAGGCCTCGGACGCCCGCCGCAGCCAGGTCCGCACCGTCGACCGCTCCGAGCGCATCCGGACGTACAACTTCCCGGAGAACCGCATCTCCGACCACCGCACCGGCTTCAAGTCCTACAACCTGGACCAGGTGCTGGACGGCGACCTGAACGCGGTGATCCAGTCCTGCGTGGACGCCGACGCGGCGGCCAAGCTGGCCGCCGCCCAGGAGAACTGAGAGCCGGGCCCGGCGCCCGAGAAGTCAGAGGTGTGGTCGGATGAACCTGCTGCTCGCCGAGGTGGCGCAGGCCACCCAGCGGTTGGCCGCGGCCGGAGTGCCGTCGCCGCGCTTCGACGCGGAGGAGCTCGCCGCGCACGTCCACGGCGTCAAGCGCAGCCAGCTGCACACCGTGCCCGACGGCGACTTCGACGCCCGGTACTGGGAGGCGGTCTCCCGCCGCGAGGCCCGTGAACCGCTGCAGCACATCACCGGGCACGCCTTCTTCCGCTACCTGGAGCTGGAGGTCGGCCCGGGCGTCTTCGTGCCCCGACCGGAGACCGAGACGGTCGTCGAGTGGGCGATAGACGCCGTCCGCGACATGGACGTCGCCGAGCCGCTCGTCGTCGACCTCTGCACCGGCTCGGGCGCCATCGCCCTCGCCCTCGCCCAGGAACTGCCCCGCTCCACCGTGCACGCCTTCGAGCTGGACGGGGGCGCGCTCGCCTACACCCGGCGCAACGTCGCGACCAGCCCCGACCGGGCCCGGGTCCACCTGCACGAGGGCGACGCCACCCGTGCCTTCGAGGACGACCGCTCCTGGGACGGCCGCTTCGACCTGGTCATCAGCAACCCGCCGTACATCCCGCTCACCGAGTGGGAGTACGTCGCGCCCGAGGCCCGCGACCACGACCCGCAGATGTCGCTGTTCTCCGGCGAGGACGGCCTCGACACCATCCGCGGCATCGAACGGGTCGCCGCCCGGCTGCTACGCCCCGGCGGCGCGGTGGTCATCGAGCACGCCGACACCCAGGGCGGCCAGGTGCCCTGGATCTTCAACGAGGAGGGCGGGTGGACGGACGCCGCCGACCACCGCGACCTCAACGGCCGGCCGCGCTTCACCACCGCCCGCCGCGCCGCCCTGTGACTTCGTGACTTCGTGACTTCGCCGTGAACTTCGGAAGGGGACCGCACCGATGAGCCGCCGCTACGACTGTGCCGATACCGGGGACCGCGCCACCGGGCTGCGCGAGGCAGCTTCGGCGATCCGCCGCGGCGAGCTCGTCGTGCTGCCGACGGACACCCTGTACGGCGTGGGCGCCGACGCCTTCTCCCCGGAGGCCGTGGGCGCGCTGCTCGACGCCAAGGGCCGCGGCCGCAACATGCCCTCCCCGGTGCTCGTCGGCTCGCCGACCACCCTGCACGGCCTGGTCACCGACTTCTCCGAGCAGGCCTGGGAGCTCGTCGACGCCTTCTGGCCGGGCGGGCTGACCCTCGTCGCCCGCCACCAGCCCTCGCTGCGCTGGGACCTCGGCGACACCCGCGGCACCGTCGCCGTCCGCATGCCGCTGCACCCCGTCGCCCTGGAGCTGCTCAACACCACCGGCCCGCTCGCCGTCTCCAGCGCCAACAAGACCGGCGGACCCTCGCCAGCGACCTGCGACGAGGCCCAGGGCCAGCTCGGCGACGCCGTCTCGGTCTACCTGGACGGCGGCCGCGCGGACCACGCCACGGCCTCCACCATCGTCGACGTCACCGGCAAGACCCCCGTCGTGCTGCGGGCGGGCGCGATCAGCGTCGAGCAGCTGAGGGAGGTCGTCCCGGACCTGGAGGCCGGCAGTTGACCGCTGCGTCCCTGTACGCCGCGGGCCCCGGCCCGGCCAGGTTCGCGGCCGCCCCGTACCGGGCGGCCGCGCCGCGATCGGTCGACACCTTCCGGATCCTCTTCGTCTGCACCGGGAACGTGTGCCGCTCGCCGATCGCCGAGCGGCTCACCCGCCACGAGCTGGCCGCCCGGCTCGGCGCAGCCTCGCACCACTTCGTGGTCGAGAGCGCCGGGACGTGGGGCCACGAGGGCGCCCCGATGGAGGCGCACGCCGCCACCGTGCTCGGCGAGTACGGCGTGGACAGCGCGGGCTTCGCCGGCCGCGAGCTGCTGGACGAGCACGTCATCGACGCCGACCTGGTGCTCACGGCCACGCTCGACCACCGTGCCCAGGTGATATCCATGGGCCACGCGGCCGGCCTGCGCACCTTCACCCTCAAGGAGTTCACCCGCCTGGTGCGGCGGATCGACCCCGTGACCCTGCCCGAGCCCCGTGGCGGCGACCAGCTGCCGGAACGGGCCCGCGCCCTGGTGCGGGCGGCCGCGGCGCTCCGCGGCTGGCTGCTGGCGGCCTCGCCCGAGTCCGACGAGGTCGACGACCCGTACGGCGCGCCGATCGGCATGTTCCGCAACTGCGGCGAGGAGATATTCGACGCCCTCGACCCGGTCGTCACCGCCCTGACGGGAGTGCACGGGCGGGCCTGAGCGCCGGCGCCCGGCAGCCCTGCGGGCACCCCGACCCGCCCCGGGGTGCCGCCCGCCCGCACGGCGCGGGGGATTGCGGGGGATCGGGTGGAGAAACCGTGCACACGGCGTGCCCGGAGCGTGCGCGGGCGTCGACACCGGCCGGCGGGCCGTCCGCGACGGCGGGCGCCGGACCCGCCCCGACGGCGCAACGCGGCCGCGCACGGGCGGGCCCCGGGGGCGGCCCCGACCTACGCTGGAGGGACCCGCCCGCCGCTTCCGGGAGCTGCGCCATGTCCGTCACCCCCACCGTGCACGGCCCGACCGAGACCGACGCTCCCGACGCCGGGGTGCGCTGGGAGCCCGCGGAGGCGCTCCGCCGCGCCGACCCGCTGCTGGCCGACCTGCTCGCCGCGGAGGCCGAGCGGCGGGCGGAGAGCCTGCAGCTGCTGGCGGGCGAGAACATCACCAGCCCGGCCGTGCTGGCCGCGCTCGGCGGTCCGCTGATCGACAAGTACGCCGAGGGCTACCCGGGCCGGCGCCACCACACCGGCTGCGCGCTCGCCGACACCGCCGAACTGCTGGCGGTCGACCGGGCCCGCCAGCTGTTCGCCGCCCCGCACGCCAACGTCCAGCCCCGGTCGGCGACTTCGGCGATGCTCGCGGCGTACGCGGCGCTGCTGCGGCCGGGCGACACGGTGCTCGCGATGTCGCTGGAGCACGGCGGCCACCTCAGCTGCGGATCCCGCGCCAACTTCTCCGGCCGCTGGTTCGACTTCGTCGGCTACGGCGTCCGCGAGGACGACGGCCTGATCGACCCGGAACAGGTCCGCGAGCTCGCCCACCGGCACCGCCCGAAGGCGATCATCGCCGGCGGCATCTCCTACCCCCGGCACGTCGACTGGGCCGCCTTCCGCGCCGTGGCCGACGAGGTCGACGCCTACCTGATCGCCTCCGTCGCCCAGACCACCGGACTGGTCGCGGCGGGCCTGGCGCCCTCCCCGGTGCCGTACGCGGACGTCACCGTCGCCGCCACCCACAAGCTGCTCCGCGGTCCCCGCGGCGGCCTGCTGCTGTCCACCGTGGAGCTCGCCGACCGGGTCGACCGGGCGGTCTTCCCGTTCACCCAGGGCGGCGCCGCGATGAACGAGGTGGCCGGCAAGGCCGTGGCCCTCGCCGAGGCCGCCGGCGAGGACTTCGCCGCGTACGCCCGCCGGGCCGTGGACGGCGCCCGGGCCCTCGCGGGCGCGCTCGCCGAGCAGGGCTTGCGGCCGGTGACCGGCGGCACCGACACCCACCTGGTCACCGCCGACGTCAGCCCGCTCGGCCTGAGCGGCGTCGACGCCGAGCGGCGCTGCGCCGCGGCCGGGCTGATGCTCGGCAAGTGCGCGCTGCCCTTCGACCCCGCGCCCGCCGCCGAGGCCTCCGGGATCCGGCTGGGCACCGGCGCGGCCGCCGCCCAGGGCATGGGGCCGGCCGAGCTCGCCGAGGTCGGCACCCTGATCGGAGAGCTGCTGCGGGGCGGCCCGCAGGCCCGGATCTCCGCGCGTGTGCGCGAACTCGCACGGGCGTTCTCCGGCCGCCGCTGAGGCGGCCGCAGCGGGCCGCGGAGGCCGTGCGGAGGGGCCGTCCGGGGCTCCCGGGCGGCCTCCGCGGCGTCCGGGGAGAACCGCGGTGCACGTCCTGCTCGTCCGACTCAATAAGGTGTGACCGTGGCGACGCACCTCGAACCCCGAACCATCCCGGGAGTACGCTCCGTACTCATCCGTCGGACCGTGATGCAGGAGGCCAGTGGTGCGTGAGTATCTGCTGGTGCTCTTCGTCACCGCCGCGGTGACGTACCTGCTGGTCAGCCCGGTGCGGAAGTTCGCGATCGCCGCCGGTGCGATGCCGGCCGTGCGCGCGCGCGACGTGCACCGCGAGCCCACCCCGCGGCTCGGCGGCATCGCGATGTTCGGCGGGCTCTGCGCCGGCCTGCTGGTCGCCTCCCAACTGACCAACATCGGACGGCTGTTCATCCAGAGCGCGGACGTCCGGGCGCTGCTCTCCGGCGCGGGGATCATGTTCGTCCTCGGCGTGCTGGACGACAAGTGGGGCGTGGACGCCCTGGTGAAGCTGGGCGGTCAGATGATCGCCGCCGGCGTGATGGTCTGGCAGGGCGTGACGGTCATCTCGCTCCCGGTGCCCGGTGTCGGCACGGTCGCCGTCACCCCGACCCAGGGCATGATCATCTCCGTCACGCTGGTCGTCGTCATGGTCAACGCGGTGAACTTCATCGACGGCCTGGACGGCCTCGCGGCCGGCATGGTCTGCATCGCCGCGATGGCGTTCTTCCTGTACTCGTACCGCCTGTGGATCGGCTACGGGGTGAACGACGCCGCCCCCGCCGCGCTGTTCAGCGCCGTCCTCATCGGCATGTGCCTGGGCTTCCTGCCGCACAACCTGCACCCCGCCCGGATCTTCATGGGCGACTCCGGCTCGATGATGCTCGGCCTGATGCTGGCCGTCGCCGCCATCTCGATCACCGGCCGCGTCGACTTCGACTACATCACCTCCCGCACCGGTTCGCAGACCGCCACCGTCCACGCCCTGGTGCCGATCTACATCCCGCTGCTGCTGCCGCTGACCGTCATCGCACTGCCGCTGGCCGACCTGCTGCTCGCCGTCGTCCGCCGCACCTGGGCCGGCAAGTCGCCGTTCGCCGCCGACAAGCAGCACCTGCACCACCGCCTGCTGCAGGTCGGCCACTCGCACAGCCGCGCGGTGCTGATCATGTACTTCTGGGCGGCGCTGATCGCCTTCGGCACCGTAGCCTTCTCGGTCGCCAACACCGGCCGCACCGTGGTGCTGGCCTTCGCCGGGCTCTGCCTGGTCGGCCTGGTCGTGCTGCTGATGCCGCGCTTCCGCCCGCACGCGCCGCGGGCCGTGCAGGCCGTCGTGCCGCCCCGCTACCGCAAGGCCCGGACCGAGACGCCGGCCACCGGCCCCGAGGCCGCCGCGGAGGACCTCGGCGGAGCGGCGGACGAGGCCGGGGCACCCGCCGGGGCGCCCGCGATGGCCGAGCTCTCCGCCAAGGACAAGGCACTGCTGAGCCGGATCGGCAGCGGGGCCACGGCGGTCGGGCAGCGGAGCCGCGCGAAGGGCTGAGCGCGCGCCCCGGAGGGGGCCGGGGCGCCCCCGAGGGCGCCCGCGACACGCCCGCCGATGCGTCTGACCGGCCGTCAACAGCCCTCACCCGTACGGCGACACCCTTAGGCCATCGGTGTGACAGGTACCACACGTTCATGGTAAAGCTCTCATCAAATAGTTTGTGATACCGTTCACGAGTACCGAGAACACGCCGAAAGACCTGACAGGCGGAGCACTCTCCACCCCCGGTCGGTCTCCTCGACCGGCTCGCCGTCGAGCGGCCGGCCTGCGGCTGTGGTTCCCGGTGCGGCGTCCCCCGCCGCGCACACCCATATGCCAGTCCCCCGTTGCCGACATGCCGCCGGAGCTGCCGACATGCCGTCCCACGACGCCCGGATCATCCGAGGCGCCGCAATCCCCACTGCGGTCGCCGGCCTGATCGCCGCCGTCATCGCGACCTTCGTCGTGGGGAGCAAGGGGTTGATCGGCGCAGTCTTCGCAACGCTGCTGGTGATGGCGTTCTTCAGCTTCGGCCAGGTCGCGCTCGACCGGCTCACCAGGAACAACCCGCAGATCATGATGGCAGCCGCGCTGCTCGTCTACACGACGCAGATCCTGCTGGTCGCGGTCGTCCTGGCGGTGTTCAAGCACACCACCCTCTTCGACACCAAGGTGTTCGGCTTCACGCTGCTGGGCTGCGCGCTGATCTGGACGGGCTTCCAGGTGCGCGGCGCGATGAAGGCCAAGATCTACTACGTCGATCCCGAATCCCGGGACGACAAGCCCAAATCCGGGCGTCAACCGTGAGTGGGGCGGGCCGTCCCCCTCGCGAGGGGGGCGGTGTTTATGCCCTCCTGACGGGCTGCTATCGTCCGTCCCAACGGCGGAGTACGAGATGCGGCCGGGTCTCTCCGATCATCGGACGGATCGCCCCCCGACTCCCCGAAGTCTTCGAAGATCCCGCGGCAGGGATACGCGCCGTGCAGGGTCCGCGAGAAATCCAACAAGTTCCAGTGCCGCTCCGTGGCCCCGCGCCGCGCCGACACACCGAGGTTGCCGTAACCATGCGTCATGACGAAGGAGTCCGTGGTGGGTACTGAATCCGCGCTGCTCGCCTCTGGCAGTTGCCACTTCAGTGACGCTGGCTGCGGGTTCCCCGCTCCTGGCCTGAACGAGTTCGACTTCAAGCCGATCTTCTCGATCGGCAGCGTCGACTTCACCAAGCCGATGCTCCTGTCGATCATCGTGGCCCTGCTGGTGGTCGCCTTCTTCTGGGCCGCCTTCGCCAAGCCGAAGCTGCTCCCCGGCAAGCTGCAGCTCGTCGGCGAGATCGGCTACGACTTCGTCAAGCGCAGCATCGTGCTGGAGACGATCGGCAAGAAGGGCGAGAAGTACGTCCCGATGCTGGTCTCGATGTTCTTCTTCGTCTGGGTGATGAACATCATGTCCATCATCCCGTTCGCCCAGTTCCCGGTGACCGCGCGCATCGCGTACCCGGCCGGCCTCGCGCTCGTCGTGTGGCTGACCTACATGGGCCTGACGTTCAAGAAGCACGGCTTCGTCGGCGGCATGAAGAACCTCTGCTGGCCGTCCGGCATCCCCGGCTGGGTCATGTTCATCCTGGTGCCGATCGAGTTCTTCTCGAACATCTTCGTCCGCCCGTTCACCCTGGCGGTCCGAGCCTTCGCGAACATGTTCGCCGGCCACCTGCTGATCGTGATGTTCTCCATCGCCTCCTGGTACCTGCTCAGCCCGAGCCTGGGCGCGCTCTACGGCAGCGCCTCCTTCGTGGTGGCCGTCGGCCTCACCGCCTTCGAGCTCCTGGTCCAGTTCCTGCAGGCGTACATCTTCGTGATGCTGGCCAGCAGCTACATCGCCGGTGCCCTCGAAGAGGCGCACTGAGCCCCGCAGCCCCGGCTGCGCCCACCCCTGATCGTCCGGTGGCCAACCACCACCGGTTCACATCCCTGAAAAGGACAAGCTGAAATGGCACAGCTCGCTGAGCTCACGGGTTCCATCGCCTCCGTCGGTTACGGTCTCGCCGCGATCGGCCCCGGCATCGGCGTCGGTCTGATCTTCGGTAACGGTGTCCAGGCCATGGCCCGTCAGCCCGAGGCCGCTGGCCTGATCCGTTCCAACATGTTCATCGGCTTCGCGCTGACCGAGGCGCTCGCCCTCATCGGCATCGTCATGCCGTTCGTCTTCGGCACCGGCTCCTGATTCCCCTGCCGTAGACCGCTTTCGAGGAAGGTCCAGATATGAACATCGCGGCTCAGCTCGCGGAGGAGGGGGAGAAGATGAACCCCCTGCTCCCCGCGTGGCCCGAGATCATCATCGGCCTGCTCTGCTTCTTCATCGTCTTCGGCTTCCTCGGCAAGAAGCTCCTCCCCAGCATCGAGAACGTGCTGAAGGAGCGCCGGGACGCGATCGAGGGCGGCATGGAGCGTGCGGAGGTCGCTCAGGCAGAGGCCCAGGCCCTGCTGGAGCAGTACCGCGCGGAGCTCGCCGAGGCGCGTCACGAGGCCGCTCGGATCACCGAGCACGCCCGTGAGCAGGGCGCTGCCCTGGTCGCCGAGATGCGCGAGGAGGGCCAGCGCCAGCGCGAGTCCATCGTCGCCGCCGGCCACGCCCAGATCGAGGCCGACAAGAAGCAGGCGACTGCCGCCCTGCGCCAGGACGTGGGCTCGCTGGCCTCCCAGCTGGCGTCCCGCATCGTGGGTGAGTCCCTCGAGGACCACGCCCGGCAGAGCGGCGTGATCGACCGCTTCCTCGACGAGCTCGAGGCCAAGGCCGCCGCCTCGGCGGGTGCCAAGTGATCGGCGCCAGCCGCGAGGCCCTGGCCGCCGGCCGGGAGAACCTCGAGAGCCTGACCGACAACACCTCGGTGGACGCGGCCAAGCTCGCCGAGGAGCTCACCGCCGTCACGGCGCTGCTGGACCGCGAGGTCTCGCTGCGCCGCGTGCTGACCGACCCCTCGCGGTCGGGCCAGGACAAGGCCCAGTTCGTCGGCACGCTGCTGTCGGGCCAGGTCTCCGGTGAGACGGTCGACCTGGTCTCCGGCCTCGTCCGGTCCCGCTGGTCCGGCGCGCGCGACCTGGTCGACGCGGTGGAGGAGCTCTCCGCGTACGCCGAGGTCATCGCCGCCGACAAGGCCGGTGCCCTGGACGACGTCGAGGACGAGCTGTTCCGGTTCGGCCGGGTCGTCGCGGGCTCGCACGAGCTGCGCGCCGCGCTGACCGAGCCCAAGGCCGACGCCGCCGCCAAGGCGGCCCTGGTCAAGAAGCTGCTCGGCGGCCGCGCCCACGCGGGCACCGTCCGCCTGGTCGTCTCCCTGGTCACCGCC
Source organism: Kitasatospora sp. NPDC085895 (assembly GCF_040702125.1). Classification (NCBI taxonomy): domain Bacteria; kingdom Bacillati; phylum Actinomycetota; class Actinomycetes; order Kitasatosporales; family Streptomycetaceae; genus Kitasatospora; species Kitasatospora sp. NPDC085895. The sequence continues at coordinate 181,116 of NZ_JBFBJY010000005.1, forward strand.
CCGCGTGGCCGTAGCCTGGAACAGGGCCTCGAGTCCTACTCCAAGCTCGCTGCCGCCCGTCGCGGCCGCGTGGTGGCCCTGGTCACCAGCGCCGTGCCGCTGTCGGACCGGCAGAAGGAGCGGCTCGCCGCCGCCCTGGCCGGCCTGTACGGCAAGCAGGTCCACCTGAACATCGACGTCGACCCCGAGGTCGTCGGCGGCGTGAAGGTGCAGATCGGCGACGAGGTCATCGACGGCACGGTGGTGAGCCGCCTCGAAGGCGCTCGCCAGGGCCTCGAAGGCTGACCGAAGAAGAGCATCATCCGACCCTCGGTCGGGCGTCGGTTCACACCGAGTGAACCGGCAAAACGTACGGCCGGTTCACCCCGACCCGGCCGAGAGTCGAGCACTTGCGGCCCTCAATGGCGGGCCGAGGATCGCAAACTAGGAGAGCAGGGAAGCCTGATGGCGGAGCTTACGATCCGTCCGGAGGAGATCCGGGACGCGCTGGCCGACTTTGTCCAGTCGTACCAGCCGGACGCCGCCTCGCGTGAAGAGGTCGGCACGGTCACCGAGGCCATGGACGGTATCGCCAAGGTCGAGGGTCTCCCCTCGGTCATGGCCAACGAGCTGCTGAAGTTCGAGGACGGCACCCTCGGCCTCGCGCTGAACCTCGACACCCGCGAGATCGGTGTCGTCATCCTCGGTGAGTTCTCGGGCATCGAGGAGGGCCAGACGGTGCAGCGCACCGGCGAGGTCCTCTCCGTCCCGGTCGGCGAGGGCTACCTCGGCCGTGTCGTGGACCCGCTGGGCAACCCGATCGACGGCCTGGGCGAGATCGCCTCCACCGGCCGCCGCGCCCTGGAGCTGCAGGCCCCCGGCGTCATGGTCCGCAAGTCGGTCCACGAGCCGATGCAGACCGGCATCAAGGCCATCGACGCGATGACCCCGATCGGCCGCGGCCAGCGCCAGCTGATCATCGGCGACCGCCAGACCGGCAAGACCGCGGTCGCGATCGACACGATCATCAACCAGCGCGACAACTGGCGCTCCGGCGACCCGAAGAAGCAGGTCCGCTGCATCTACGTCGCCGTGGGCCAGAAGGGCTCCACCATCGCGTCCGTCCGCGGCGCCCTGGAGGAGGCCGGCGCGCTGGAGTACACCACGATCGTGGCCGCTCCCGCGTCCGACCCGGCGGGCTTCAAGTACCTCGCCCCGTACACCGGCTCCGCCATCGGCCAGGAGTGGATGTACGACGGCAAGCACGTCCTGATCATCTTCGACGACCTGTCGAAGCAGGCCGAGGCCTACCGCTCCGTCTCCCTGCTGCTGCGCCGCCCGCCGGGCCGCGAGGCCTACCCGGGTGACGTCTTCTACCTGCACTCCCGCCTGCTGGAGCGCTGCGCGAAGCTCTCCGACGAGCTGGGCGCCGGCTCGATGACCGGTCTGCCGATCATCGAGACCAAGGCCAACGACGTCTCGGCGTACATCCCGACCAACGTCATCTCCATCACCGACGGCCAGTGCTTCCTGGAGTCCGACCTGTTCAACGCCGGCATCCGCCCGGCCGTGAACGTCGGCATCTCGGTCTCCCGCGTCGGTGGCTCCGCCCAGATCAAGGCCATGAAGTCGGTCGCCGGCCGCCTGCGCCTGGACCTGGCCCAGTACCGCGAGCTGGAGGCGTTCGCCGCCTTCGGTTCCGACCTGGACCCGGCCTCCAAGGCCCAGCTGGAGCGCGGTGCGCGCATGGTCGAGCTGCTGAAGCAGGGCCAGTACCAGCCGTTCCCCGTCGAGGAGCAGGTCGTCTCCATCTGGGCCGGCACCACCGGCAAGCTGGACGACGTCCCGGTCGCCGAGATCCGCCGTTTCGAGCGCGAGTTCCTGGACCACCTGCGCCTGGAGCACAAGGGCGTCCTCGCCGGCATCGTCGAGACCCAGAAGCTCGAGGACGGCACCGTCGACGCGCTGACCAGCGCGATCGAGGGCTTCAAGCAGGGCTACACCACGGCTGACGGCAAGCTCCTGTCCGAGCAGGCCTGAGTCCGGTAACGAGGGAAAGGACGTAACGACCCAATGGGAGCACAGCTTCGGGTCTACAAGCGCCGGATCCGCTCTGTCACCGCGACGAAGAAGATCACCAAGGCGATGGAGATGATCTCCGCGTCGCGCATCGTCAAGGCGCAGCGCGCGGTGGCCGCCTCCACTCCGTACGCCGATGAGCTCACCCGGGCGGTGACGGCGGTGGCCACCCGGTCCAACGCCAAGCACCCGCTCACCACCGAGAACCCGCAGGCCACCAAGGCCGCCGTCCTGCTGATCACGGCGGACCGCGGCCTGGCCGGCGGCTACTCGACCAACGCCATCAAGCAGGCGATCGCGCTCAGCGCGACGCTCCGCGACGAGGGCAAGGACGTGGTGACCTACATCGTCGGTCGCAAGGGCGTCTCGTACTACAACTTCCGCAACCTCCAGGTCGCGGAGTCGTGGACGGGCTTCTCCGACAAGCCGACCTACGGCGACGCCAAGACCGTGGCGGGCGACCTCATCGAGGCGTTCACCGCGGAGACCGGCGGCGTGGACGAGATCCACCTGGTCTCGACGAAGTTCGAGTCGATGCTGACGCAGACGGCGGTCGACGCCCGGCTGCTGCCGCTGAAGCTGGACGAGGTCGAGCTCAGCGACGAGTCCAAGGCCAAGAACGAGATCTTCCCGCTGTACGACTTCGAGCCGTCGGCGGAGGGCGTCCTCGACGCGCTGCTGCCGCGGTACGTCGAGAGCCGGATCTACAACGCGCTGCTGCAGTCGGCCGCCTCCGAGCACGCCGCCCGCCGGCGCGCGATGAAGAGCGCGACCGACAACGCGGGAGAGCTCATCAAGTCGCTCACGCGGCTTGCCAACTCGGCCCGACAGGCCGAGATCACCCAGGAAATCAGCGAGATCGTCGGTGGCGCCAACGCCCTCGCCGACGCTAGCCGCGGGAGCGAATGAGTATGACCACCACTGTTGAGCCGACGGGCGCCGGACTGGCCACGGGCCGCGTCGCCCGGGTCATCGGCCCGGTCGTCGACGTGGAGTTCCCCGTCGACGCGATTCCGGACATGTTCAACGCCCTGCACGTCGAGGTGGACAACCCCGACGGCACGGGCAAGAAGACCCTGACCCTCGAGGTCGCCCAGCACCTCGGCGACGGCCTGGTCCGCGGCATCTCGATGCAGCCGACCGACGGCCTCGTCCGCGGCGCCCAGGTGTCCGACACCGGTGCGGCGATCTCCGTCCCCGTCGGCCAGATCACCAAGGGCAAGGTGTTCAACGCCCTCGGTGAGGTGCTGAACGTCGACAAGGCGGAGTTCGAGGCCTCGGTCACGACCCGCTGGCCGATCCACCGCAAGGCCCCGAACTTCTCCGAGCTCGAGTCGAAGACCGAGATGTTCGAGACCGGCATCAAGGTCATCGACCTCCTCACCCCGTACGTCCAGGGTGGCAAGATCGGTCTGTTCGGTGGTGCCGGTGTCGGCAAGACCGTTCTGATCCAGGAGATGATCTACCGCGTCGCCGAGAACTTCGGTGGTGTGTCGGTGTTCGCCGGTGTCGGCGAGCGCACCCGTGAGGGCAACGACCTGATCCACGAGATGGTGGACTCGGGCGTTCTGGACAAGACCGCGCTGGTCTTCGGCCAGATGGACGAGCCGCCGGGCACCCGCCTGCGCGTCGCGCTGTCCGCCCTGACCATGGCGGAGTACTTCCGCGACGTCGAGAAGCAGGACGTGCTCCTCTTCATCGACAACATCTTCCGGTTCACCCAGGCCGGTTCCGAGGTGTCGACCCTGCTCGGCCGCATGCCCTCCGCGGTGGGCTACCAGCCGAACCTGGCCGACGAGATGGGCCTCCTGCAGGAGCGCATCACCTCGACCCGCGGTCACTCGATCACCTCGATGCAGGCGATCTACGTCCCCGCGGACGACCTGACCGACCCGGCGCCGGCCACCACCTTCGCCCACCTGGACGCGACCACCGTTCTGTCGCGCCCGATCTCGGAAAAGGGCATCTACCCGGCCGTCGACCCGCTGGACTCCACGTCCCGCATCCTGGACCCGCGCTACATCGCGCAGGACCACTACGACACCGCGGTGCGCGTCAAGGGGATCCTCCAGAAGTACAAGGACCTCCAGGACATCATCGCGATCCTCGGCATCGACGAGCTGAGCGAGGAGGACAAGATCACCGTCCACCGCGCCCGCCGCATCGAGCGCTTCCTCTCGCAGAACACCTACGTGGCGAAGCAGTTCACCGGCGTCGACGGCTCGACCGTGCCGCTGTCGGAGACCATCGAGGCCTTCAACGCGATCGCGGACGGCAAGTACGACTCCGTCCCGGAGCAGGCCTTCTTCATGTGCGGTGGCATCGAGGACCTCGAGAAGAACGCTGCCGAGCTGGCGAAGAAGTAATCAGGCCGACGTGATGGCCGAGTGACTGTGAGGGGTGGTCCCCGTCTCCCGGGGGCCACCCCTCACGGCACACAGCGGCTGTGATCCCGGTCATCTCCGTGTCCCTGGTTTCATGACAGGGGTGCGGGCCCGTTATTCTTACCGAAACCATCGAGCAATCGACGGTTTCAAGAGCCTAGGAGCCCACGTTGGCTGAGCTGCACGTCGAGCTGGTCGCAGCCGACCGCAAGGTGTGGTCCGGTGCGGCCACCATCGTCGTCGCCCGTACGGCCTCCGGTGACACCGGCATCATGCCCGGTCACACCCCGGTGCTGAGCGTGCTGGAGAGCGGTCCGGTCACCATCCGCACCACCGACGGCGGGACGGTCCTCGCCGCGGTGCACGGCGGTTTCATCTCCTTCGCCGACAACAAGCTCTCCATCCTCGCCGAGGTGGCCGAGCTGGCGGACGAGATCGACATCGCCCGCGCCCAGCGCGCGCTGGAGAACGCCCAGTCGGAGCTCGACGCGCACGCCGAGCGCCGTGCGGAGGTCCGCCTGGTGGCGGCGCGCGGTCTCAAGGCCCACGCCTGAGCACCCGACCCTGACAGCGGGGTCGACCGACGGTCCCGGGGACGCGGAAGCGTGACCCCGGGACTGTCGTATCAGTTGGTAGGACAGGGCGGCCGGTGACACGGCCGTCACGGGGAACGCAGGAGCGAGGAGGTCGGTGAGCATGGTCCTCGCCCTTGTGGTGTGCGCGGCGATCGTCGCCTTCGCCGTGATCGGACTGACGGTGTTCGCGGTACGCCGCCGAGTCATCCAGCGAGTAGGCGGGACGTTCGACTGCAGTCTCCGGCTCAAAATGCCTGCGGACGCCTCGACGCAGCCCGACCTCGACGAGAACGGCCAACCCACCCCGGCCCCGGTCCACGTGACCGACGGCAAGGGGTGGGTTTTCGGTATCGGGCGGTACAGCGGCGACTCCATCGAGTGGTTCCGGGTCTTCTCGTACGCCCCGCGCCCGCGGCGCGTCCTGCCGCGCACCGAGATCGAGGTCCTCGGCCGGCGCTATCCCGAGGGCCAGGAGGAAATGGCCCTGCTCTCCGGTTCGGTGGTGCTGCGGTGCCTGCACGACGGCGCCCCGCTGGAGCTCGCCATGAGCGAGGACGCCCTCACCGGCTTCCTCGCCTGGCTGGAGGCGGCCCCGCCCGGGCAGAGGGTCAACGTCGCCTGACCGTGTGGGCTGGTTAACACCCCCTAACACACGCCCCGCGTCGGCGCTAGGCTGCGGCCATGGTGAACCTGACGCGCATCTACACCCGCACCGGTGACGACGGCACGACCGCCCTCGGCGACATGAGCCGCACCACCAAGACCGACCCGCGGCTGATCGCGTACGCCGACACCAACGAGGCCAACGCCGCGATCGGCGTGGCCCTGGCGGTCGGCGCGCTGCCGGCCGACGTGTCCGCGGTGCTGACGCGGATCCAGAACGACCTCTTCGACGTCGGCGCCGACCTCGCCACCCCGGTGGTGGAGAACCCCGAGTACCCGCCGCTGCGGGTCGAGCAGGGCTACATCGACCGGCTGGAAGCCGACTGCGACCACTACCTCGGCGGGCTGGAGAAGCTCCGCAGCTTCATCCTGCCGGCGGGCACCCCGGGCGCGGCCCACCTGCACCTGGCCTGCACCGTGGTGCGGCGGGCCGAGCGGTCGACCTGGGCGGCGATCGAGACGCACGGCGACACCGTCAACCCGCTCACCGCCAAGTACCTCAACCGGCTGTCGGACCTGCTCTTCATCCTGGCCCGCACGGCCAACAAGGAGATCGGCGACGTCCTCTGGGTGCCGGGCGAGAACCGGTAGCGCACGGCGGCACCGGGGCTCACGGCCGGCGGTCGGCCGCAGCCCCGGGCCCGCGCTTGGGGAAGACGGTGTAGCTGCCGGCGATCACCAGGTTGATGCCGACCACCAGGGCCATCCGCGGGTACCAGGAGTCCAGGCCACGGGTGCGGGCGTCGTCGCCGACCAGCCACTGCACGGCGGCCACCAGCGCGACGGTCAGCACGGAGGCCGCCAGGGTGCGGGCGAACATCCGCCACTCGTGGGCGGCCTTCGCCGCGCCGTACTTCGGCGGCCCGGCCGGGCGCGGTGCGCCGGCGAGCCGGTGCGCGGCGTGGCCGTCGGCCCATCGCACCAGGTGGTGGCCGTAGGCGACCGAGAAGCCGACGTAGCCGGCGGCGAGCCCGTGCGTCCAGTTCGCGACGGCACCGCCGCGCAGGTCCGCGACCGTCGCCGCGAGGATCACCAGGTCCACCACGGGCAGCAGCATCAGCAGGACGGCGCCCGCCCGGCGCAGCTGCAACCCGTACCGGACCGCGAGCGCGGCGGCCAGCACCACCCAGAAACCGATCTCACCGGCGACGATCAGGGAAACCATGCGGACCAGCCTGTCGCGCACGCGGCGCCCGCGCGTCGTCGCCGGGGGTGATCCCGCGTCTGACCTTCGATGTACGGCAGGTTCCTTCCACAGGTGGGCCCGGGTGCCCGCGGCGGATGGTGGGATGGTGCCGTGACCCTCACTCCGCGCCGGCACGACGCGCTCATCGCCCTGGCCGGCCTGCTCGGCGGCCTGGTGCTGATCGCGTTCGGCGCCTACGACCGCACCGACAGCGTGCCGCGCTGGGCGGCGGCGCTGCCGCTGTTCGCGATGGCCGGGCTGGAGCTGTTCCGGCGCACCCGGCCGGTCTGGACGGCCACGCTCGGCGGCCTCGTCCTCGCGGCCGGCCTCGTCGCCGGCTCGGTGCTGGCGACGCTGGTGATGTACACCGACCTGCTGTACGCGGCGGTGCTCTACGGCCCGCCGCGGATGGCGAAGGTGCTGCACCTGACCGGCGGCGCCACCACCCTGGTGCTGTCCGGGCTCACCGCGCTGTACGCCGAGGTGCCGGACGCGCTGCTGGTGGCCGGGTTCTGCGGGCTGATCTTCCTCGCCCCGGTGTGGACGGCCGACCTGCTCCGACGGCACCAGGACCGGGCCGAGGCGGAGCGGCTGCGCGCCGAGCAGACCACCCTGCTCGCCGAGATGGACCGTCGGGCCGCGGTCTCCGCCGAGCGTGCCCGGATGGCCCGCGAACTGCACGACGTGATCGCCAACCACCTGTCGGCGATCGCCATCCACGCCACGGGCGCGCAGTCCGTCGCCCGCCGCCAGGACCGCCCGGCGGACGACCCGGTGGTCGCCGCCCTGGCCGTCGTCCGGGAGAACAGCGTCCAGGGGCTGGCCGAGATGCGCCGCATGATCGGCCTGCTGCGGCGGGGCGCCCCCGCGGGCCCGCTCGCGGTGGGCGAGAGCGGCGAGGAGTCGTACGCCGCACCGCGGCTCGCCGCCCTGGACGCACTGCTGGACCGGGCCAGGGCGGCCGGGCTGGAGGCGGGCCTCGCCTTCGAGGCGGCGTCGTCCGGGGAGCCGGGCGAGCTGCCGGCGCCGCTGGAGCTGGCCGCGTACCGGATCGTCCAGGAGTCGCTGACCAACGCGGTCAAGCACGCCGCCCCCGGCACCGTCCGGCTGCGGGTGGAGTACCGGCCCGCCGACGTGGTGGTCGCCGTGGACAGCCCCTACCGTGAGGACGCCGTCCCCGGCCGTGCGCTGCACGGCGCCGGGGCGGGGCTGGTCGGGATGGGGGAGCGCGCCGATCTGCTGGGCGGCGACTTCGAGGCGGGGCCGCAGGACGGCCGGTGGCGGGTGCGGGCGGTGCTGCCGCGCGAGACGAAGGGGGCGGACGGATGACCGTCAGGGTGCTGGTCGCGGAGGACCAGGCCGCGGTGCGGGCCGCGCTGGTGATGATCCTGCGGTCGGAGCCGGGGATCGAGGTCGTCGGCGAGGCCGCGGACGGCGAGGAGGCCGTCCGGCTGGCACTGGAGCTGCGCCCCGACGTGGTGCTGATGGACATTCAGATGTCCCGGCTGGACGGCGTGGAGGCGACCCGGCAGGTCGTCGCGGCGGACGCCGCGCAGGTGCTGGTGCTGACCACCTTCGACCTCGACGACTACGTCTACGGCGCGCTGCGGGCGGGTGCGTCGGGCTTCCTGCTCAAGGACGTCGACGCGGACGGCCTGGTCGAGGGCATCCGCACGGTCGCCCGCGGCGACGGCATGCTGGCGCCCTCGGTCACCCGCCGGTTGATCTCGGCCTTCGCGCGGCCCGGCCGCCAGGGTGCGGCGGAGGCCCGGGCCGCCGTCGCCGAGCTGACCGGCCGCGAGCGCGAGGTGCTGGCCTGCCTCGCCGCCGGGCTGTCCAACGCCCAGATCGCCGAGCGGCTGGGCACGGCCGAGGGCACCACCAAGACGCACGTCAGCCGGATCCTGGCCAAGCTGGCCCTGCGCAGCCGGGTGCAGGCCGCCGTGCTGGCCCAGGAGCTGGGGATCCTGCCCGTCGACAACCCCCGGGATGGCACCGGGCCCGGCGGCGTCCCCGGCGTGCGGTGACGGTCCGTCAGCGCTGGTCGAGGGCCTGCCGGGCCTTCGCGGAGTCGTCGGGCCACACCATGAGCCGCGGGCCCGCGCTGGTCTCCACCAGGGTGTGCCGCACCCCCTCGGCGGTGAGCAGCGCGGACATCCGCAGGGCGTCGTCCGGATCGGTCGGCGAGGCGACGCTCACCAGCAGCCCGTACTCGTCCGGGTTGCCGGCGCGCGGCCGCCGGGCCACCAGGGAACGCCCGCGGCCGTACGTCCAGCGCAGCAGCAGCACCAGCACCCCGGTCAGCCCCAGGCCGATCAGGAGGGCCAGCAAAGGGTGCACCGCGGTCATCGCGCCAAACCCCTCCGCCGTCGGGTACAGATCACACTCCACATTCTCACCGTTCGGCGCCCGGGGGCATTAGAGTCACGGGCCGTGAGCGGCGCGGCTCCGGGGGAGGGACCCTGCCCTGACCGTGCCACGCCCAGCGCCTCCCGGCCACGACCGGCGACCGGCGCCCGCCAGTACTCGGGAGACCCTGCCATGAGCAACGCACCCACCCAGCGGATCGCCGTGATCGGCGCGGGTCTGATGGGCGCAGGCATCGCCCAGGTCTCGGCGCAGGCCGGGCACCCGGTGGTGCTGCGGGACGTCACCGAGGCCGCACTGCAGCGCGGCCTCGACGGCATCCGGGCCTCGTACGAGAAGTTCGTGGGCAAGGGCCGGATGACCGCCGAGGAGGCGGAGGCGGCGCTCGGCCGGATCACCACCACCACCGACCTGGGGGCGGCCGGCGAGGCCGACATCGTCGTCGAGGCGGTCTTCGAGCGGCTGGACGTCAAGGAGGGCGTGTTCCGCGAGCTCGACAAGATCGCCAAGGACGGCGCCGTCCTCGCCACCAACACCTCGGCCATCCCGATCACCCGGATCGCCGCCGCGACCTCCCGTCCGGAGAGCGTCGTCGGCGTCCACTTCTTCTCGCCGGTGCCGCTGATGCGCCTGGTCGAGCTGGTCCGCGGCTACAAGACCAGCGACGGGACGCTGGCCGCCGCCCGCGCCTACGCCGAGGGCGTCGGCAAGGAGGTCGTGGTCGTCAACCGCGACGTCGCCGGGTTCATCACCACCCGCCTGATCACCGCCCTGGTCGTCGAGGCCGCCCGGCTGTACGAGTCCGGGGTGGCCTCCGCCGAGGACATCGACACCGCCTGCCGGCTCGGATTCGGCCACCCGATGGGCCCGCTGCAGACGGCGGACCTGACGGGCGTCGACATCCTGGTGAACGCGGCCCGCAACATCTACGCCGAGACCCAGGACGAGAAGTTCGCCGCTCCGGAGGTCATGGCCCGCATGGTCACCGCCGGCGATCTCGGCCGCAAGAGCGGCCGCGGTTTCTACCCGTACGAGGGCTGATGCGCGGGCCGGGTCGCCGCGGCGGGGTGCGTGACGCCCCCCGTGTGACCCGGCCCTCACAACGGCGCACCCGCGCGGGTGAGTTTGCTCACGATGCTGCCGCAGACGGGTGATTTGGGCGGTAATCGAGCGTAGGTATGGGGAGTTCCTGCGTATATTCCCTCGGACGGGTGAAGTTGCCTCGCACTCCGCCGAAGGGGAGAAACCTGCGGAGTTGGTTGACCGTCAGACGAGGGGGAGACCGGCGCGGCCCCCGGTGCGCGGCGTCACGTACGCCCGGCCGGCCCGGGCCCCGGAACAACCCGAACGACGAGCGGAGGAGGAGAGCGTGCGCATCACCGGCGACCACAACGGCCTGGCCATCGAGGGCCGGCTCGACGTGCGCAGCGCCGCCGACGCCCGTGCCGTCCTGCACGCCGCCGTCGACGGCGGCCAGGGCGACCTCGTGCTCGACCTCGGCCGGCTGGAGTTCTGGGACGCCACCGGCCTCGGCGTCATCATGGGCACCCACCGGCGGGCCGGCCGGATCGGCCGCCGCCTCGTCCTGCGACACGTTCCCGCCCAGCTCCAGCGTCTACTGGTCGCCACCCGGCTGCACCGCATCCTCGCCGTCGAGGGCACCGTCCCCGACGCCTACGGCACCTCGCTGCCCGCCCTCGGGAGCCTCCCCACCGGGCCGCTGATCCTGCCGACCGCCTGATCCCCGCGCCCCGTCCCGAACGCCCCGGCACCCCCCGCAGGACCACCCGAAACGTTACTTGGGGGTACCGGTCTGTGCTGCGCGCGGCGAGTGTGGAAAAGTCTGCGCTCACAAGCACGGCCGCACGGGTTCGGATCCGGTGCGCGGCCGGTCCGACGCCGTCCGGCAGCAGCCCGGCGGCCGACCATGGGGCGGAGCACGAACGTGGGACAGCCGACCGGTGATTTCGGGCAGGAAGGCGTACGCCCCCGCACCGGCGAGGTCGTCTCCGGAGACCTGCTGCTGGCGATCGGCGGACCGGACGGCTCCGAGGCCCGCCCCTGCCCGGACGGCTGGCGCCCGGAGCCCCGCCGCATCCGCGACCGCCGCCAGGACCGGCCCGAACTCGGCCCCAGCCCCGCCGTCGGGCCGCTCGCCATGGGCAGCGCCGCCGCCGACCTGCCGCTGCTGGACCGCGAGGACGACATCGCCCGGCTCCTGGCGGCACTCTCCGAGGGCCGCTCCGTCCGCCTCGTCGGACAGGCCGGCTCCGGACGCAGCACCCTGCTCGCCGCCGTCGCCGACGCCGCGGCCGGCATCGCCCCGGACGGCGTCGTCCGGCTCAGCGGCCACCGCCGCACCGGCGCCGACCTGCTGCAGGACCTCTTCGCCGCGACCCACCACGCTCCCGGCTACCGGCCCGACCGCCGTGCCCTGGCCTCCCTGCTCTCCCAGGTCGGCGCCGTCGTCGTGATCGACGACCTGGACATCGACGACGAGGAACTCGCCGAACTCCTCGACGCCGCCCCGGACTGCGCCTTCCTCGTCACCGTGCCGCCCGGCAGCCCGGTGCTCACGCCCGGCCTCCGGCTGGAGGACCACCCCGTCGCCGGCCTCGCCAAGTCCGCCTGCCTGGCGCTGGCCGGCCGCCTGGCGGGCCGTCAGCTCGACGAGACCGAGCGGGCCTGGGCGGTCGACCTGTGGTTCGAGTCCGAGGGCCTGCCGCTGCGCTTCGTCCAGGCGGCCGCCCTGCTCCGCCAGCGCGACGTCTCCGTGGACACCCTGGTCGCCGCGCAGGAGGACCGCAACAACGTCTTCGGCCTGGTCAAGGAGATCAGCGAACCGGACGACCCGGCCGTCCTCGAGGGCGAACTGCGTCGCACCGTCCCGCTGCCGACCGTCGCGGAGAGCGCGGCGCCCGCCGTCCGGCTCGCCGAGGGGCTCAGCGAGTCCGCGCAGGCCGTGCTGCGGCTCTCGCTGGCGTTCGGCGGCGAGTGCCCGACCGCACCGCACCTGCCGGCCCTGATCGACGTCGGACTCGGCGAGAGCGCACTGCGCGAACTCGTCGACGCAGGCCTCGCGGTGTCCGTCGGCGGCCACCACCGGCTCGCCACCGGGGTCCAGGAACTCCTCGCAGGCCGCTTCGACCCGGGCACGGTCGCGTACGGTGCCGCCGAACACTTCTCCTGGTGGGTCGGGCACGGCTCGGTCACCACCGAGCAGATCGCCGCCGAGGCGGAGGTCCTCGTCGGTGCCCTGCTCGCCGACCGGGCCGCCGACCGCCCGGAGGCCGTGCTGCGGCTCGCCCGCGCCGCCGCCCCGGCACTGGCCCTGTCGCTGCGCTGGGGGGCCTGGGAGCGCGTCCTCAAGCTCGGCCTGGAAGCGGCCCGGGTGCTGCGCGCCACCGCCGAGGAGGCCTGGTTCCACCACGAGCTCGGGGTGCTCGCCCTGTGCGTGCACTCGGACCAGCGGGCGCTCGCCGAACTGGAGTCCGCGGTCGCGCTGCGGGCCGCGTTCGGAGACCCCAACTCCGGTGCCGCCGGGCGGCGGATGCTGGACCTGCTGAAGTCCGAGGCCCGGCAGCTACCCGCGGGCGAGGAGCCGTCGACCGGCGGCCGACGACCCGTCATCAGAGCCATCGCGAAGGCCCCTTGGCGGCTCGCCGCGGCGAAGAAGGGGTCGGACGCCAAGCGGGCCGCGATCGCCGGAGCGGCGGCCGTGCTGGCGCTGGGCGTCCTGGGCGCCGCGATCGGGCTCAACACCGGCGGCGAGGACTCCGCGGGCAACGGCCGCACCCTGCCCGGCACCTCGGTGGACGACACCACCGCCGGGGACGACCTGCCCGCGGCCACCACCTCCGGCTCCCCGACCGCCGCACCGAGCGACAGCCCGTCCGAGAGCCCCTCGGCGTCGGCCTCGGCCTCGGACTCCGAGTCGCCGTCCGCCTCGGCGAGCACCACCGGCACCCGCAAGCCGACCGCGACCAGGACCACCGCACCCGTCCCGGGCCAGACCAGCAAGAGCCCGAGCACGGGCACCAGCACGACCGCGCCGCCGTCGCCGAGCACCAGCGCCTCGACGAGCAGCAGCGCCTCCGCCTCGCCCTCCGACCCCTCGGGCAGCCCCTCGGCGCCGTAGCGCAGGGAGCCCGCCGGGGAGCCCTCCCGGGACCGGGAGGGCCGGCGGCCTAGAACAGCTTCAGCTTGTCGTCGTCGATGCCGCGCAGCTCGTCGTAGTCGAGCACCACGCAGCCGATGCCGCGGTCGGTGGCGAGGACGCGGGCCTGCGGCTTGATCTCCTGGGCGGCGAAGACGCCCTTCACCGGGGCCAGCAGCGGGTCCCGGTTGAGGAGTTCGAGGTAGCGGGTGAGCTGCTCGACGCCGTCGATCTCACCGCGGCGCTTGATCTCCACCGCCACGGTGGCGCCGTCGGCGTCCCGGCAGAGGATGTCCACCGGGCCGATCGCGGTCGGGTACTCGCGGCGGATCAGCGACCAGCCGGAGCCGAGGACCTCCATGCGGTCGGCGAGCAGCTCCTGCAGGTGTGCCTCGACGCCGTCCTTCACCAGGCCGGGGTCGACGCCCAGGTCGTGCGAGGAGTCGTGCAGCACGTCCTCGAGCGTGATGATCAGTTTTTCGCCGGCCTTGTTGACCACCGTCCAGGTGCCGTCCGCCTCCTTGAGCGTGCAGGGCGGCGACATCCAGTTGAGCGGCTTGTAGGCGCGGTCGTCGGCGTGGATGCTGACGCTCCCGTCGGCCTTCACCAGGATGAGGCGGGTGGCGGACGGGAGATGGGCGGAGAGCCGTCCGGCATAGTCGACGGAGCAGCGGGCAATTACGAGACGCACGGTCGACCACGCTAGCCCACCGGGGCCAGTTGATGCGATTCCGCGACGACGGGGTGAAGAATTCGCGCATCCGGCGAACCATGGTGTCCGCGCGGTCACAGGCCGTGCACGCGGCCTCCGCCCGGCGGGCGCCGTCCCACGGGGATGGAGACTCGCGATGAACGCTGCGACACGATCCGGCCAATCTCGCCGTTGCGGCACCGATTCCGATGGTATTCGACGCATTCGCTCGTCGCGCTGAGCGATCGCCTGTCACCCTGGTGTGAGCGTCCGTCGTCCTGTGCGACCGCACGCTGGCGCGCCGGCGCACGCCCGTGCGGCGGTGGTGCGCCCGGGTGCCATCCGCCCACCGTCACCACCGCTCCCGCGGCTCCCTCGCCGGGCCTCCCGGGCGCGATCTGATCATCCGTCATCCCGACCGCCCGTCAGGTCGGCGGGAACGGCGGCCGGTTCGCGCGCACGGACCGGGCAGGGCCGCACCACCGAGAACGACCGCACCAACCGCAAGACCACCCCGGCGGGCCGCGCCGCGGTGGACCGCGAGAGGAGAACCCAATGTCGCTCGACGTCTCACCGGCCCTGCTCGAGAAGGCCGAGAGAGGCGAGGTCGACGAGAGGGAGTTCGTCGACTGCGTCCGTACCTCCCTCCCGTACGCCTGGGAGCTGATCAGCTCGCTGGTCGCCCAGACCAAGGTCGACGGCACCGACTTCGCCGACAACCACGTCCCGCCGCCCAGCGAGCAGGCCCGTGGCCAGCTGCTGCGCGCGATGGCCAGCGACGCGATCCGGGGCGCCCTCCAGCGGCACTTCGGCGTGCGGTTGGCGTTCCAGAACTGCCACCGGGTGGCGGTCTTCGCCCCGTCCGAGGCGAACGAGGAGCGCTACACGCGCTTCACGTCCGTCCGGGCCCAGCTGCTCAACCAGTCGCCCGAGCTGCGCGACTGCTGACACCGGCCGACGGGGCCGGCCGGGACCACACCGGCCGGCCCCGTCGGCTGTCCGGACACCCGGCGTCAGCCCAGCTCGGGGAGGACCTCCGAGCCGAGCCGCTCGATGTTGTGCAACGTCGCCTCGCGGTTGCCGGAGCCCTCCGCGAGCAGCGCGAAACGGCGGATCCCGGTGCGCTCGGCGGTCGCCAGCAGCCGGTCCGCGCACTGCCGCGGCGTACCCACCGCGTGCAGGTCGCACAGCAGCTCGGTGTACGCGCGCGGGTCGCGCATCCGGCGCTCCCGCCCGTCGACCGTGCGGTGCGCGCCGAGCCCGTACTCGAACCAGCCCGGCATCGACCGCAGCAGGTCGGCCCGGGCCGCCGCCGTCCGGTCCGCGACCTGCACCACGCCCGCCGCGACGTGCTCCCGCTCGACCCGGGCGAGCTGCTCCTCGCCGCGCCCGCAGGCCCGCCAGGCCTCCCGGTAGGCGGCGAGCATCTGCTGCTTGTCGTCGTCGCCCGAGTGCATGCCGAGCAGCATCGGCAGACCTCTCTCGGCGGCCGTGCGCACCCCGTTGGGGGAGGTGCAGGCCATCACCACCGGCGGGCCGGACTGCGCCCGCCCGCCCGGCTCCTGGCGCTGCCGGGGGAAGTTCCGCAGCGGGTCGGCCTCCGCCTCGGGGCTGCCGAGGCCGAGCCAGTCCGCGAGGCCGCCCGGACGGAGCGGCTCGGAGGCCCGCGGCACCACCGCCACCTCCGGGAAGGAGAACTGCGGCCCGTCCGCGCCCACCCGGGTGCCGTGCAGCCAGCGCAGCAGCAGGTCCAGCCGCTCCGGGAAGCCCGACTCGTAGGCGTCCACGCCGGTGCCGAAGACGTCCAGGTCGATCCACGGGCCGCCGCGGCCCACCCCGAGCGTGAACCGGCCGCCGGAGACCAGGTGCAGCAGCGCCGCCCGCTCGCCGAGCGCCACCGGGTGCGCGGTGGACAGCACGCTCACCGCGGTGCCGACGCCGATCCGGCGGGTCCGGCCGAGCAGCAGCCCGGCCAGTGTCGCGGCGTCCGGGCAGACGCCGTACGGCACGAAGTGGTGCTCCGCCAGCCAGACCGCGTCCAGGCCGGCCCGTTCCGCGGCGACCGCCGCGTCCACCGTGCGGGCCAGCACCTCGCCGTGGCCCTGCCCGGGGAACTGCGCGGAGAGCAGGAACGCGCCGACCGCGATCCGGTCGGTGGCCGCGGGGCGGGGCAGCAGCGCCGTCGCCGGGGCCGTGCCACCCCCCGGGGCGGGCTGCTGGTCGGTCTCGGGCCGCCGGCTGGTCTTGGTCATCGGGTGCCTCCTCGGGGGTGCGCAGGGACTGCGAACCCCGCTGTCTCACCACGTGAGTAGCCGATGTCATGTGCCAAAGGCACGCCGTTTCACCAATTTCCCGGGAGAACGGGTGGATCTCACCCAAAACACCTGAGATCGCGCGGATGTCGTGATAGTGGCACGGGCGGTGGTGCGGCGGCCCGTACCCTGGAGGTGTTCCCGTGCCCGGTCCGAGAGGTGGTTCGGCGTGTCGCCGCGTCGCAATCGTGAGAAGAGCTCCGCCCCCCGCGAGGACGCCCCGGCGGCCCCGTTCGGCGGCTCGCTGCGCCGCGTCGAGAGCTACCGCGGGGAGGACTGGGTCGTGCAGACCGTCGCCGGCTCCCAGGGCCGGCACTACCGCTGCCCGGGCTGCGACCAGGAGATCCCGTCCGGCGTCGGCCACGTCGTCGCCTGGCCCGATCACGGGCCGGGGGTGGAGGACCGCCGGCACTGGCACCGCGCCTGCTGGGGCGCCAGGGAGCGCCGTGGCGCGGGCGTCCAGCGGGGGCGCGGCGCACCGCGGTACTAGGGCGCGTATTTGGTTGTGATCATTCTGGGAAGTTGCCCTCACGGTGCGGCCTGACGCGGTAGACCGTGTTCCGTGACTCGAGTGCAACTATCGGATGCGGAGTGGGAGTTCATCGAGCCGTACCTGCCGATCGGCGAGTACGGCCCGTATCCCGAACGGCTGCGCCAGCAGTTCGAAGGCGTGATCTGGCACTTCAAGACCGGCAGCCAGTGGCGTGAGACGCCCAGGGAGTTCGGTGCCTGGTCGAGCGTCCACAACCGCTTCCGGCAGTGGAGGGACGCCGGTGTCTTCGAGGCCCTGTTGGAGGGCGCGATCGCGGAGGCCGCCAAACGGGACGAGGTGGATCTCTCCCTGGTCAGCGTGGATTCCACCACCGTCCGGGCCCATCATGACGCCGCGGGGATGCACCTGGACCCGGACTCCCTGGCCGCCTTGGAAAAGGCTGCCGAGGCGGCGGAGAAGGCTCGGCAAAAAGGGGAGGCCCGCAGGAACAAGACGGACAGGGCGGCCCGCAACGCGAGGAGCGGCGGCGCATCCGACGCCGACACAAGATCCGCCTGAAGGCCGCCTTGCTCGGACGCTCCAGGGGCGGGCAGACCAGCAAGATCCACGTCGCGGGCGAGCGCAAGTGCCGCCCCCTGGCGTTCATCCTGACCGAGGGGCAGGCCGGCGACAGCCCGTACTTCATCCCCGTGCTGAAGAGGGTCCGGGTCCGCGGGCCCGTCGGCCGTCCTCGAACCCGCCCCGACGCGGTCGCCGGCGACAAAGCCTACTCGTCCCGGGGCAACCGCAACCACCTGCGCAAACGCCACATCAAGGCGGTCATCCCGGAGAAGGTCGACCAAGCTGCCAACCGCAGGAAGAAGGGCAGCACGGGTGGTCGGCCCGTCAGCCACGACGCAGACCTCTACAAGGACCGGAACACCGTCGAGCGACTGATCAACAAGCTGAAGGCCTGGCGAGGGATCGGTGAGGTCGACTCGGGGCGCCCTGCTGGTGTCTCCACCAGTGGGTTTCCCCGAGCCGCCTCCCGAACCCGGCGTGCCCGTCTCCGGGCACCGGG